>JAFCBY010000078.1:0-8608 GCA_017610485.1 Candidatus Falkowiibacteriota bacterium | reverse complement strand
CTGTTTGACACTTGGTTTTTTGAATCAGAGCTCTACGATAAGGCAACTCCCCTGATAAAGCTTGGAAGGAAAAAAGGCCTGTTTAAGGAAAACGATGAGGGTGCGCTGATGGCAGAGCTCGAATCGCATGGCCTGCCAAACAAGACTGTTTTGAGGGCGGACGGCACCTCAATCTACATTACAAATGACCTGGCTTTGACAAAGCACAAGTTTGAGAAATTCAAGTTGAAGAAAGCCTTCTGGGTTGTGGGAAACGAGCAGGACCTTTACTTCAGGCAGCTGTTCAAGATATTTGAGATTTTGGGCTTCAAGTGGGCAAAGGAATGCAAGCATTTAAGCCACGGCATGGTCTTCCTTCCATCAGGAAAGCTGAAGAGCAGGGAAGGCAAGGTGGTTGACGCTGACGAAATAATCAATGAGATGGAGCAGCTTGCGGCAGAGGAAATAAGGAAGCGTGAGGAAGAGCTCTCCGAAAAAGAGGTTGCCAAGAGAAGCAGGGCAATTGGCCTTGCGGCAATCAAATTCCACCTGCTGAAGGTAGCTGTCCAAAAAGACTTGTTGTTCAACCCGGAGGAAAGCATTTCCTTTGAGGGGGAAACAGGACCCTATATCCAGTACACGCATGCAAGGGCAAAGAGCATCCTGCGAAAGGCAAAGAAGTACAAGAAGCCCGCCAGCTTTGAGAAACTGTCCTCGCCTGAAGAGCAGGCTCTTGCCAAACTTCTAACAGCATATCCCGCAGCAGTCAGCAAAGCGCTTGAACAGCTGAGCCCGCACGTGGTATGCCAGTTCCTGATTGAGACAGCCGAGGCATTCAACTCCTTCTACCACAAGCAGCCTGTTCTCAAAGCAGAAGACAAGGAGACAATGGCACAAAGGCTTGCCCTTGTCGAGGCAACAGCCCATGTTTTGAAAAACGGCCTTGAAATGCTTGATATAGAAGCGATTGAGAAGATGTAAGATTAGGCTAGTTGTTTGAGCTCCTTCAAAACTTTATTCAATCTCTTAAGGTTCTCTGGAGTAAGACGCCCATGCTGATTACCCTCAAAAATTCCTTCAATCCTGGCAAAAACGATTTCGTGCCTGTCGCCTAACTTAGGAAAACGACATATTTTTCTCAAAGCAGTTTCAATATCAGATTTCAAATGCCTCTGTTCAGCCGCAATTTGCGCCGGGTGTTTAGGTTTAGGACTACCAGACTGACGAGCAATTCTCGCTCTTATCTTAGCACTAGTTTCATTTGTTATACCCTGACTCCTGCCTCGGCCGTCACCACGGCCTCGTTTAAAACTTCTTGATTTATTCTTTCTAGGCATTAGCATAAAAAAAGAACTGCAAGCTAGAATTTAAATCTTCTTGTTTGCCCCAGGGCCAATCTTAGTCAAATCACCGTCTAGAACAGTTGGCTCAGTGGCCTTTATTTCAAGAACATAGCGCTGCTCTTCCTCTGTTGGCAGATTGTGCAGCAGGAAGATTTTCTTGTTGAGGTGCCTTGCAATGCCAATCTCCATCAGGGTTGCACCACCAACATAGCCCTTAATGCCGTTTTTCTCATGGTTGAGGACAAGAATTGCGTCGCTCTCAGCAATTAGGTCAAAGCATTTTTTGTCAACCTGAGTTGAAATGCAGTGCTCCAAGTCCATATTAAGGCCAGGGTTTTCAATGCATTCTACAGTATCAACTGGAACAAGGGCTTTGTGCCCTATCTCCTCCAAAGTCTTTTGCGTCTCAAGCATCTCCTTTGAAAATGCCATGCTGCCGCAAATCATCAGCTTCACAGAAACCTACTCCAGAAAAATTGCCGGCTTTAAAGGCAACGCATTCCTTGCCTTTGCATGCTTGGACTTCTCCGCCTTCTCAACCTCAACCCTGCAGCCAAAAACCCTTTCAAGATCCGGCCTCGCCTCTTTCAAAACCTTGAACTCGTCAATCTTCTCGGCATCCCGGATAAATGCAGCCCTTGGAACCAGGGCCTTTGCAAGCCCCTGAACTTCCTTGCCGTGCTTCTTTATCTCAGAGTCAGCCATCAAAGCCTTCATTGCCTTGCCCAAGTAAGGCCTTTCCCTACAGGCCTTTGCCACAATCTCTGCAGCCTTCCACTTCCACTTTGGCGCAACAAAGAGAACAACTCTCTTTGGAATCTCAATCTTTGCAAGGCCCTTGATATGCCTGACATCCTCATCCAGGCCTTCAATCAGGGCTTCGGCCTGCTCTGCCTTCCTGTCAATGGCCTTCTCACTTCCATTCGGCCACTTGCTCAGAGAAACAAAACCCTTTTTCCCAAGCAGTTCCCACAATTCCTCACAGACGTGGGGTGCAAATGGTGCAAGCAGCTGCACAAGCGACCTTACAGAAAAACCAAGCACGTTCTTGTCCGGCTTCTCCATTTTCTGCATTGCGTTAAACAGCTTCATTATCTTTCCCAAAGCAAAGTTGAACTCGAACCTGGTCATGTGCTCGGTAACAGCAATAATTGTACGATGAGCTTTGCTTAGCAGAACCCTGTTCTTGGAGGAGAGCTTCTTTGCGTCCGGTTTGCCCTTGCCTGTTCTGCCCTTGTTTGACTCAACAAACTCAAAAACCCTGTTTAAGAATTTGAAGGTAGCCTCTGCCCCCTTATCACTCCATTCAAGCTCTTTGGTTGGCAAGCTCACACTAAGCATAAAGGTGCGGGCAGTGTCGGCCCCAAACCTTTTGATAATCTCGCCTGGGTCAACCACATTGCCCTTGCTCTTGCTCATGACCTCCCCATCTTTGAGAACCATGCCCTGGGTCAAAAGCCTTGTGAACGGCTCGTCAAACTTGTGCAGCCCCAAATCGCGCAAGGCCTTTGTAAAGAACCTTGCATAGAGAAGGTGCATTATTGCATGTTCAATGCCCCCAATGTACTGGTCAACAGGCATCCAGTAGGCAGCCTTCTTCTTATCAAACATTTCCTTGGCGTTTGCATCACAAAACCTGAGGAAATACCAGCTGCTGTCCACAAATGTATCCATTGTGTCGGTTTCACGCCTTGCCTTCCCCCCGCACTTTGGGCATTTCACGTTGACAAACTCGTTTACCTTATCAAGGGGGTTGCCCTCACCTGTAAACGGCGCATTCTCGGGAAGCACAACAGGCAGCTCTTTCTTCGGAACAGGAACAGTTCCACATTTATCGCAGTAGATTACCGGAATCGGCGTCCCCCAGTATCTCTGCCTTGAAATAAGCCAGTCACGCAGCTTGTAGTTAACCGTTCTTTTACCGAGCTTTTTCATCTCAAGCCAGCCGCCAATCTTTTCAATAGCTTTAAGGTTTTCCATCCCATCAAATTCACCACTGTTAACCAGAACACCTTCTTCAACATAAGCCCTTTCCATTGAGTGCGCGTCAAGAGCCTTCTCCTTTGGCTGAATTACAACCCTCTTTTGCAACTCATACTTTTCCGCAAACTCAAAATCACGCTGGTCGTGGGTTGGAACACACATTACCATTCCTGTTCCATATTCAAGCACTGCAAAGTCTGCAGCAAAAATCGGTACAATATCTCCATTCACAGGGTTGATTGCATACTTGCCGAGGAAAACCCCTCTCTTTTCTTTGCCTTCTGCAAGCCTGTCAATCAGGCTTTGGCCCTTCACCTCTTCAATGAATCGCTTGACGTCTGCCTCAAACTCTGTGCCTTTTACAAACTCTTTTACAAGCGGGTGCTCTGGCGCAAACACCACAAAGGTAACACCAAATAGGGTGTCAGGCCTTGTTGTGAATGTCGGAATTTCTTTGCCTGAATCCTTTTCCTTGAACAAGACTTCTACGCCCTGGCTTTTTCCAATCCAGTTCTTTTGCATTGTCCTAACGCGCTGCGGCCAGTCCTGCAGCTTGTCCAAGCCCTCAAGCAGCTCGTCGGCATAATCCGTAATCTTAAAGAACCATTGGTCAAACTCTTTTTCAACAACCTCATTGTGGCACCTCCAGCACTTGCTGTTTTCAACCTGCTCGTTTGCAAGCACTGTGCCACAGCTCTCGCACCAGTTGCTTTTTGCCTTTGCCTTGTAGGCAATGCCCTTCTCAAGCATTTTTAGAAAGAACCACTGGTTCCAGCGATAATACTCTGGGTCACAGGTTACAACAGTCCTCCCCCAGTCATAGCTGAAGCCCAAAAGCTTTTGCTGGCTCGCATAATTGCGAACATGGCCCATGTGGAGCTTGCCGCTGGGATATGGAAACATCTCCAGAACATAGTATTTTTTTGCCTGGCCTTCCTTTGCCTTGAAGGCCTTCTTCTTGTCCCAGGCAGCCTGCCATTTCCTGTCAATTTTTGCAAAATTGTAGGGCATAGTAAGAAAAAGGAGGAAAAAAAGGGTTTTAAAGGAATTGTTGGAAAGGAAGGCTCTACTTATTCACTGCATTCCAAATAAGCTGTTTGAAAGGAATTTTTCCGTAAACGATTTCCCTGCCCTTGAAGTGGCCTAAGACAAGCTCTTTGGGGTAGCCCAATGCAACGGCAAGTTTTGCGCTCAAGGTATCGGCCAAAAGCTCTTCAGCCTGCTCAGCAGAAATGCCATTTACAGCAGCAAACTTTGATAGGGCCGGCTTTGGAAAATGGGCGTACTCGTGGGACAGGGTAAAGATGCCGTCCACCGCAAGCTTGCCCCCGTCAAAGACGTGCTCTGCAGGCATATTGATGTAGTTGTCCCTTACGACAAAGCGCTGCTTTCCCCTTTGGTAAATCTTTATGACGTTGACGTGCTCGCCCTTTACCACCGAAGCAAATGTCCTTCCGCCAGCGTGGAGAATTCGCTCCTTCAGAGACTTTCTTGGATAGAAGTAGATTGGCGTTCGCTGCACATTCTTCTTCATTCCAGCAAAAAGGGTTTTCTCCAAATCAGTTTTGGCATTCTTGCCCAAGTCATCCAATGCCCTGACAGCACTCGCCCTAAAACCGTCCAGTGCCTTGACCCTTTCCTTGTCCAGAATCGGTTTGCTGAAGAAGCCCATAATGAAAAGAAGAGGCGTACTTGGCGTCAAAGAATGCAAGCGCGCCCTTCTTTCTGGCCTGGTCAAGGGACATTTCTTCCTTTAGAATGGGAATTTTCTTGGAGATTGCATCGTTAACAATTTTTTCAACCTCTGCAAGCTGGCTCTTTTCCACCTTTTCAGGGTGGGAGAAGTCAAAGCGCAGCCTATCAGGGGTAATGTTGCTTCCCTTTTGCTGCACATGCTCCCCCAGAACCTGCCTCAAAGCAGCATGCAGGAGGTGAGTTGCGGTATGCATCCTTAGGGCAACCTCTGAGTGGTCGGCAAGCCCTGACTTGAACTTGCCTGCGGTTGCCTTTCTCGAAATGTCCTGGTGCCTTTCAAACTCTTTTTCAAATGCCTTTTTGTCAACCTTCAGGCCCTTCTCTGTCGCAATCTCCGCGGTCATTTCCAAAGGAAAACCATAGCTTTGGTAAAGCAGAAACGCGTCCTTTGCAGAGATCTTGCCCTGCTTTTTGAAAATCTTTTCAAATGCCTTGACTCCCTGGCTCAAGACCTTAGCAAACTTTGCTTCCTCTGCCTCAAGCTCTTTGAAGACCAGCCCGGAATTCTTTTTGAGTTCAGGCCAGTCCCCTGAATAAACCTCAACAACCTTTTTTGCAATCTCCTTTGTAAAGCTCCCCTGAATGCCAAGAAGCCTTGCGTGCCTGACGCTTCTCCTGATAAGCCTCCTGAGGATATAGCCCTGCTCAACATTGCTTGGCACAATTCCCTTGCCCTCTGCCAGGACAAAGCAGACCGCGCGAATATGGTCCGCGATGATACGGGCGCTCTTCTCATTGTACTCCCTGCTCAGCTCCCTTATCTTGTCCATTAAGGGTTTGAACAGCTCTGTTTCGTAGACTGTAGACTTGCCCTGCAGCATTGCAACAGTCCTCTCGACACCCATGCCTGTGTCAACATTCTGCTGCTCGAGCTTCTCAAACTTTCCGGAAGCTGTCTTGTTGTACTGCATGAAAACATCGTTCCAGATCTCAAAGTACTTGCCACAGTAGCAGCCTGGCTTGCAGTTCTTTCCACAGGCTTCCTTGCCAGTATCGTAAAACATTTCGGTGTCAGGGCCGCATGGCCCTGTTTTCCCTGCCGGGCCCCACCAGTTGTCCTCCTTTGGGAAGAAGTAAATCCTTTCCTTTGGAATTCCAAGACTTTCCCAGACCTTTGCAGATTCCTCGTCCTTGGGGGCGTCCTTGTCGCCCTTAAAGCAGGTAACGTTCAATTTGTTTTTGTCAAGGCCAAGCCATTTCTTGCTCGTCAAAAATTCATAACTCCACTCAATTGCCTCTTTCTTGAAATAGTCTCCCAGCGACCAGTTGCCAAGCATGAAGAAAAAGGTGTCATGCGATGGGTCTCCTACAGCATCAATGTCGCCGGTCCTAATGCACTTTTGGTTGTTTGCAAGCCTCTTTCCCTCTGGATGGGACTGGCCCAAAAGGTAGGGCACGAGGGGATGCATTCCGGCAGAAGTAAAAAGCACTGTTGGGTCGTTCTCCGGAATAAGCGAGCTTGAAGGAATTATGGTGTGGCCCTTTTCCTTGAAGAAATCCAAATAAGCCCTTACAAGCTTTTTCGCAGTCCACATGGAATGAAATGGGTTGGAAAAGGTTTAAAAAAAGGGTTTTCATCTCATCGGGAAAAGCTTTCCTTTTCTCATTAAATTCGCAAGTCCCTTAATGGGATATTTGCCTTGGTCAAACACTGAAACCAACAGCTTTCCGTCTCCGCTCCTTCCAACAACAAACACGTTTTTCATTATTCGGTCTGGCTCTATGTTGAACTTTGTTCCAAACCCTGTCTTTGCTCCAATGCTTAGAAACCCTGTTATATCCTCTAATAGCTCGCTGTCTACTCTTTCAAGCTCTTTAAAGGAAATATTGTTTCTTCTAAGAAATGCGTAAATTTGGTCATTGTTTAAAGCTTTTCCTAATGGCTCTGAAACTACTTTGCCCTCCATAAGGGCAAGGTATGCCTCTTCAAGAGTTGGTGTGTTGATAAACTTCCTTATCTTGAAACGCTCCGAAACAAAAAATGTGCTGAGCGGCCTTACTGCAAAACTTTTTGTCTTCTGGTTTTTAAGCCAATTGAATACAAAGCTGTTTGAAAAAAATTGAGTGAAGCCATCTGGCTCAATCTTTTTTGAAACGCTTGGCCTGTAGGCTTTTAGTACAAGGGAGGGAATAAGGTGTGTCATTTCAGGCTTTGTTTCAAGAAATTGGGCTTCCTCTGCGGGAAAAAGCCTAAATACCCTTGCATGCTGCCCAAAGCCAATTTCTACAGGATGAACCCCTTCGCCAAAATGAACTTTGTCCTGCTTGTCTAGCCTAACTGTTTTAAGCAGATGCCTCAGCCTCTCACCATACCTTAGACCAAGAGTCCGCCCATTCTTTGTAATGAGAAGATTTGTGCCAACCGGCCCCCTTTTGTGAATCATCACCCCAAAAGGAGTTTGGTGCCTCTTAACCTGCCTTTGAAACATTAATAAACTATAGAATTATAAGTTTAAATAGTTTCTTTGAACAAAGACACTGCAATAAAAAGAAAGTTTGGGCAGTGGAGAGTAAGCCGGCTTTTGTTGACCGGAACATTCTTGCGAACTTTCCGGCTGCCAACATTCGTCTAAGCCGCTCAAAGGCGTTGCACCCGCGCTTCTTTGAGGAAGCGACTGTTTCCCCGCCGTTTCATCAAACTCGCTTGCGAAGCAAGCGTTTCTTTGGTAAAGCTTTCTTTTCCAAAGAAAGGTTTGTATCGTTTCTGTTCAGGGAAACTACCCTCTCGGATGTTTCTTTTGTCAGCATTACTGCTGGGGTGGCCGGACTTTCCTCACTTCAAACCCTTTACAGGGGAAGCGTTAGCTGGCCTTCCACTACCCAAAACAATTATGTATAAAAGGGAATTTAAAGGTTTGGGTTAAGGCTTAGCAGCCCTCACCAGATTTCCATCTCCTAATCACTTCAATTATTGCAGGCATTGTATGGTTGCCTCTTTCCCAATCAAAAATGTGGTTCAAAAGGGCGGGTGTATCGACACATTCTGTTTGCAGTGTACATGGTAAAGCGCCTATGTATTCGTTGCTGGAAAGTAAAGGGTTTCCGTCAGGGCAGGCAAGGCTTCCCGATTTTGGAGTAAAGTCCCTGGCCACATTGTAGTGTCCTTGGCCCCAGTTTGAGAGCTTTTTGAAGGCCATGGCGTCCTCAAAGAGCTCTGAGCCAAGGTCAATGTAGCCGCCAAAGGAATCCCTGCCTATTGCCGTTACTTGGTGCCCTTGCTCAAAAAAGTCGTAGTCTATGACATCTCCAACCTGGTAGCTTGAGGCATCTGAGACATATATTCTTGTCTTTGTGCTTTTGGAAAAGGGCACGGCTATTCTGACGGCGCTTCCTGGAATGCCTGTGAAGTCATCTACAAGGGTCAGGATGTTTCCTTCAACTAGCCAGACATGCCTGTCATAACAAGCGTAACTTGACTGCTCTGCTATGAAACAGCTGAATGCTTCTTCTCCTGAAACAAAGTTTACGTAGTACTTTGGGTGAACTGGCAAGCTGGAAAAGTCGACTCCTGCAGCAGTAAGTGTTGTAACTGTTCTTCCCTCCAGTTG
>JAFCBY010000154.1 GCA_017610485.1 Candidatus Falkowiibacteriota bacterium | reverse complement strand
GCGCAATTGGAATGTTCATGGCCGAAGCGGCCATGGCAGCTGCAAAGGTTTCCATCCTGTCCCCCAACAACACCACAATATCCGGCTTCATCCTGCCAAATGCCTCTGCAAAGGCCTTTATGCCGTTGCCTATCGACTGTGCGGCTGCAAGCCCTGAATCATTGTCAACAAAAATGTCAAGCTTTTCATCGGCCTTAAAGCCGTCCTTTTCAATCTGCTCAATTGAGCTGCCAAACCTTTGCAGCAGGTGCATTCCTGAAACTACGAGCTGGAGCTCGAGCTTTTTGCTTTCCTTTATGCCAAGCATCACCGGCTTGAGCAGGCCGTACTCTGCCCTTGTGCCTGTGCAAATGCAAATCTTTCTCATTCCAGATCACTCCAGGATATCAATGAATCTTCCTTAAGTTCGCGCTTTGCCTTTTTCCCAACAACTTTTTCAAACTCCTTTGGTGCAATGCCTGTCCCCGGCCTTTTGATGCAAATCATTCCTGATGCAATTTCGCTCCCTTTCCCAATGTCTTTTGCGGCCACAATGCTTTTCCTGGCGTGCCTTAAAATGTTTTCCTCTGCCTTGGTTGGCTTTTTCTCCGCAGAGCCCAAGGCCCTTTCCGCTTCTTCCATGTTTTCAATTGCACTGTCAAGCTCTTCCGGCTTCAGTGCCTTGCCGCCGAGCCCTGCCTCAAGCCTTCTTATGCCTGCAACCATTTCCGCCAGCTCTTTTGGGTCGGATGACGCCTTGTGGTCAGGCCCTTCAATGCCCTTATCAAGGGTAAAATGCTTTTCCACCACGGCTGCGCCAAGGGCGCAGGCCATTATTGGCACATTCTTGCCCTGGCTGTGGTCTGAGTATCCCACAAGGCAGCCGAGCTCTTCTTGCATTGAGAGCATTGCCCTGAGGTTAACGTCCTCCAAAGCGCATGGATAGCTGCTTGTGCAGTGCAGCATCACAACCTGCCTGTTGCCCCTGTTGTAAATTGCATCCCGGGCCTCTTTTGCCTCATCCATTGTTGACATTCCTGTCGAAAGAATTACCGGCTTGCCCTTTCCCGCAACCTCTGCGAGGAACGGCAGGTTCCTTTTGAGCATTTTCTGCTGTGTTTCCCGCTTTCCAGCATTTTGCTGCTGGTATTCCGCCATGCCATCGCCTTTCGTAACCAGGTCCTCTGACTTGAAGCTTTGGAACTTAACGGCGTCAACGCCTGCCTCCCTGGCGGCGTCAACCATCTTCTTTGCAGTCTCCAGGCTGCCGTTGTGGTTTACGCCTGCCTCGGCAATTATAAGGCAGGGCTTTCCGCTTCCAATCTCCTTTTCGCCAATCGCAATCGTTTTCACCAAATCACCTAAAACTTTGAAGTGCACTTTGCGCAAAAGGGAATCTTTTCCCTTTCGCCCCTTCCAAGCACTTCCCTCAAATAATTCAATTTCTTGCAGTTCCAAATTTCCTTCAGGCTGCTTTCCTTAAAATTGCCAACTTCCAAAAAATTGTCGTAGTCCCCGCAGCACGCGGTAACAATGCCATCCCAGCTAACGCTAAGCTTGGTCAAAACCTCATTGCATCTGCCCATTCTTCCGGTTTCGTTCTCCCTCTCCGCAAGCATTTCCTTTACCTTTTGCCTTTCAAACAGGGGCTTTGCCCTTTCCACATCCTCAAGCCTTTCAAGCGAGGTAAACCAGTGGTCCACCTTGTCAGCAACGCCCCGCCATTTCCCGTAAAAGCCCTTTATCTCTTCCTCTGTTTCATCAAGCACTGTTGTCGTAACCTGGATAAACGGTTTTTCAAGGCCTCTTTTCTTCCTTTCCCCGGCCAGTGCCTTAATGCTTTCCTCAAGCATTTCGTACTGCTGGTTGTTTCTCATCAGGGCATATCCCTTCCTGTCCACTCCCTGAAACGAAAAGATTATGCTGTCAAGCCCTGACTCAAAGATCCTGCCAATTTTCTCTTCGTCCAAAAGCAGGCCGTTTGTGGTAATGTGTGTCAAAAGCCCCTTTCCACTGGCGTAGCCCACAATGTCAAAAATTCCCTCATGCAGCAGCGGTTCCCCAAACCGGATAAGCCTAATGCCCTTGCAGCCCTCTTTTGCCGCCTCGTCAGCAATCTTCTTAAAGAGCCCAAATTCCATTTTCCCAACAGGTCTTTTCATTAGCTGCCTTGAGCACATTAAACAATCCAGGTTGCACAAATTCGTCGGCTCCAGGTCCAGAATGAGGGGAAATTTCGCCAGATTGTGCCCATGCGGATGCCTATAATATTCACTGCCGTAGACGTCGCTAAACGGGTTTTTGGAATTCATTAAAACACCGGAAAAAGCCTCTATTCCCTAAAAAACCTTGTTTTCGCTTTATAAAGCCCTTTTGGTGCAATAAGCGAATAAGAAGCCTTAAATGCGGCTTTTTTTGGCAATTTTTTTCGCCTTTTCAAAATCCTGTTCGGTGTCAATATCAAGCGAATTTTCAACCGGCATCTCAAAAAATACAGGCTTCTTTCCAACAGGGTAGTCTTCGCCGGAGAACAGGGTTTCCCTGTCATAAATGTATATGGCTCCGTTCAGATTGAATATGCCCGCGAGTTTTT
>JAFCBY010000006.1 GCA_017610485.1 Candidatus Falkowiibacteriota bacterium | reverse complement strand
GGTTTTAAAGAAAAGCTTGAAAAGCTTCGCGAAATCCACTTGGGCAAGAAGAGCATTGCGGCAATGGGCTTCGAGCTCCTGGAAAAAAACCTCGCGGAGACAAACTTCAATGAGGCATTCGACGTCAAAAGGGTTTTTGACCTGCTTGAAGCAGGCGACGTTGATAAGGTTGTGGAACTGCTGGCTGAAGCAAAGAAATAGGCCTGCGGCAAGTGATTGAAATGGCTGGAAAAAGAAAGAAGAAAAACCGGGCTAGGGCTCCGTCAGCAGAGGCTGCCAGGCTTCGGAAAAAAAGGGTCCGGCTTAAAAGAAAGCTGCTGTGGAAAGTAGGGGTGGGGCAGGCCAGGTTTACTTCTTTTAGGCTTATAAGCGAGTTTGGCCTACAGCGAAGGCTAAAAAAGATTTTTGGCAGGCATGTTTTTCCATATAAAGAATTAGATAGGCTGTCGGATGAACTCGTTTATAAAAGAATGGCCTTAAAACCAACAACCCTGGAAGAAGCCCAAGATGCCAGAAAACTGCTTGATGCACTGGAGGCTGTTGGTAAGGTTTACTTAAGACAGATAGATTACAGAAACCGCCTGTTGGAAACATTCAAAGAATTTGAGGGAATTTCTGCAAAGTTGGGCTTGAAGGTATCAAAACCCATGTTAAAATTAAAGTCAGGTAACGTGGGGGTTCTGAAGGAGGATTTGGAGACTGCAAAAACAATTCAAGAAAACATTGACCGGCTAGAAGCCCTCCTGGCAAAACAGAACTGAGCGCCAACCATTTCCCTTTTTTTTCTGTAAAAAGGTTTAAATATCTGCACTGTCTTATTACTTCCATGTCATTACCAAAGCGGCTAAAACACTTAGTGCGTCATGGGTTTTCAAAGCGGCAAAAACGCCTGAAGTTTCCGGAATTAAAGGTTTGCAGGGCTAGAATTCTTGAAGGGCGTTATGGCAAGGCTGTTTCAATGCGTTCCTATACTAAGGCATTGAAAGCAGTCGTAAAAAACCGAAGTTTAGCGAAATTTTTTGTGTCAAGGCTGGACAATTTGGGAATCGCGGTGGACGGAGTAATTGTTGGAAAAACCAAGGAAGGCAGGCCAAAAGCAATATCCATCGAAAAGGCAATAGAAGAAATTCAACAGCTTGTTGATCCCGGAGCACCCTACCGCATCGCGTCTGAGCCAAAAACTTAAAATAAGGCTTTTGGGCTCTAATGTTAAGGGAATTGAATGGCTAGAAGGAGACTGCCTCGGAGAGTGCTTGCTGAAAGGGCAAGAAGAACTTACTCAGAGGTAATGGGTGGATTGTCCGTTCAGCAAATCATGTCCAGGCACAACATTGCTGAAATTGCAGTTACTAAGGATTTGGCCGCCGTGCGAGCCAGTTTGGAGCCAGAGGATGTAAGGAAATTAAGGCGAAGGGTAATAGCAAACGCAAGGCAAAGGTTTAGCCGTGAAAAAGCAGAGGAATTCATTTCCTTTTGCCAGAAAATAATTAGGGGTGAAATCAGTTTGCTTCCAAAGCCACTGCTGCCTTTTTTGTCAAAAACAAATCCTGAGGCCGCAAGAGGGGCAGTTCACTTGCTGAGGACAACGGGCAAAAGCTTTCGGCAAATTGCAGAACAAACAAGAGTAAACAAGGACACTGTAGGTTCGGCTTATAGGGTGCTTGTAGCAAGAGGCGAAAACATTGCTACGCGGGGAACAGGGGTCCAAATTTCAGAAAGGGCGATAGCTAAGAAGAGCTTCCCAGACCCGGAAAACCAGATTACTGTATTAGAGACAATGGCCCTAAAAGCAGATTTGACTCTGCAAGAGAAGGCAGTTGTATATTGTAGATTAGTTGGAAAGCAACAAAAGGAGCTGGCAAAAATAGTTGGAGTCAACAGGATGACAATCATCAGGCTGGCGAAATCCGCCAAGGGAAAAATGAGCAAAGTGCCTGAGCCAAAAACTTAAAATAAGGCTTTTGGGCTCTAATGTTAAGTGAATTGAATGCCTGGAAAGAGATCATCTCAAAGAGTGCTTGCTGAAAGGAGAAGAAGAACCTACCTGGAGATAATGCGTGGTTTGTCTATTTCTCAAATTTCTTCTAAGCATATTATCAGCGAAAAAACAGTTGATAGGGATTTGGCTGCCCTGCGAAGGAGCTTTGGGCCGGAAGAAGCAAAGAAATTAAGGCGGGCGGCAATAGCAAACATGAACCGGGTGTTTAGTCGTGAAAAAGCGGAGAAGTTCATTTCCCTTTGTCAAAAAATAATTAGGGGTGAAACTAGTTTGCTTCCAAAGCCAGTTTTGTATCGCTTCTCAAAAACGAATGCAAAAGGTGCAAAAAAAATAGTTCGCTTGCTGAGGACAACGGGCAAAAGCTTTCGGCAAATTGCAGAAGAAACAGTTGCAAATCGGGGAACAGTGCGTTTAGCTTATAAGGCCCTTGTAGCAAGAGGCGAAAACATTGCTACGCGGGGGACAGGGGTCCAAATTTCAGAAAGGGCGATAGCTAAGAAGAGCTTCCCAGACCCGGAAACGTTTATCAAAGGAATAGAAACAATATCCCAAAAAGCAGGTTTGACTCTGCAAGAGACGGCAGCGGTGTACTGTAAATTGGTTGGAATGCAACAAAAGGAAATGGCAAAAATAGTTGGAGTCGGCAAACTTACAATCATTAGGCTGTTGAGATCCGCTCGAAAAGAAATGAGCAAAGTGCCTGTGCCAAAAACTTAAAATACCAGTTTCCCCCTCTAAATTAGCATATGTCAATCCTAATTACTGCAGTTATAGTGGTTTCCTTAATTGCAATTCTTTTCAGCCTGATTAAGAGAAGCGCTGTACTGGCATACCCCCAGGGAAACAGCAAAATGAAGAAAATTTCAAAGCTGATTCACGAGGGGGCAATGACCTTCCTCAACGCTGAATACAAGGTCATGGCAATCTTTATCCTGATAGTTGCAATTCTCCTGGCCATAGCATTTGGCCACATCTCCTCTATCATATTCGTCTTTGGCGCAGTGCTCAGCGCTGTTGCAGGAAACATTGGCATGCGCACAGCCACAAGTGCAAATGCGCGCACCACAAAAGCCTCAATGAAAAGCGTTTCCCAGGGCTTTTACGTGGCGTTTGCCTCGGGAAACGTAATGGGCTTTGCAGTTGTCGGCCTAGGCCTTCTTGGAGTCACTTTGTGCTACCTTCTTGTCCAGGACCCAACCGTCATCTATGCCTTTGGCTTTGGGGCAAGCAGCATTGCCCTGTTTGCAAGGGTCGGCGGCGGAATCTACACCAAGGCGGCTGACGTGGGAGCAGACCTTGTCGGCAAGGTAGAGAAGGGAATTCCAGAGGATGACCCAAGAAACCCGGCAGTGATAGCAGACAACGTCGGGGACAATGTGGGCGACGTAGCAGGAATGGGCGCAGACCTGTTTGAAAGCTATGTTGATGCCATAATTGCAGCAATGGTAATCGGCTTTGCCTTCATGGGAACCAACGGCATCCTTATTCCTCTGGGATTGTCGGCAATCGGCATTGTTGCCTCAATCATCTCGACCCTGGCTGTGCGCGTAAAGAAAGACAATTTGTTTGGTGCAATCGACAAGGGCATTCTTGCAGCAGCCGTGCTAATGGCGCTAATCTCATACTTTTTCCTGGTTTACTTCCTGGGAAACTTCAGCCTCTTCCTCTCCATAGTTGCAGGCCTCGTTGGCGCGATAATAATTGGCTATTCAACAGAGTATGTGACAAGCCCGTTCCACAGCCCGACACAAAAGATTGCGGCTGCGGCCAAGACAGGCGCTGGCACAAACGTCATTGCAGGCCTTAGCACTGGCATGTTTTCCACAGCGGTTCCGGTAATAACCGTTGGCGCAGTAATTCTTGCCTCTTTCTACTTTGCCGGCATGATGGGGGTTGCCATAGCAGCTGTTGGCATGTTGGGAACGCTTGGAATTACGCTTGCCTCCGACACCTACGGAAGCGTGGCAGACAACGCTGCGGGAATTGCGGAAATGGCTGGCCTTGGCAAAAAAGTTCGGGAGAGAACCGAACTCCTTGACGCGGTGGGCAACAGCACTGCCGCCATAGGCAAGGGCTTTGCAATAAGCTCTGCCGCCCTCACCGCCCTTGCACTCTTTGCCTCCTATATTGTGGTTGCGAAATTGGACGCGATAGACGTTGCGCAGCCTGTTGTAATTGTGGGGCTTTTCCTTGGGGCGTTGATGCCGTTTGTGTTCAGTGCGTTCTTGATGAGTGCGGTGGGAAAGGCTGCCGTAGAAATGGTTGAGGAAGTTAGAAGGCAGTTTAGGACAATTAAAGGAATCATGAAGGGAAAAGGAAAACCTGACTATGATAGGTGTATTTCAATTAGTACCAATGCTGCTCTGAAGGAAATGGTAGTTCCAAGCCTTATGGCGATTCTTGCACCCATTGCAGTCGGCGTTGTTCTTGGGCCTGAAGCTTTGGGTGGCTTCCTTGCAGGGGCAATCGCAACCGGCTTCCTAATGGCTGTCTTCCTTGCAAACGCTGGAGCTTCCTGGGATAATGCAAAGAAGTATATTGAGGCTGGGCACTTCGGCGGGAAAAATAGTGGAGCACACAAGGCAGCGGTTGTCGGAGACACTGTGGGTGACTCGGCCAAGGATGTCTGCGGACCGTCAGAAAATATTTTGATCAAATTAATGACAATCGTAGCTTTGATGATAATACCTCTAATTTTGTGAACAGAATATTTAGGGCGGAGTAATTTCTATTGAAACCAAAATCACTTTATGTTTCTCGACAACAGACTTAATCCTTATTTTGCCTTCTTCTTCAAGTTGTCCTATTGTGTCTCTTATATTTTTTACATTTGTTGTATTTATCCCGTGGATATTCAATGTTCGGATTCCATATTTTTTATTTTTATGAATCTTGTTTTCGATTTCAGTAGTGATGTCATTTACACCCATTGCTCTATTCACAAAAATAGCAAAGGGAAACTCTTCAATTAGTTTGTCAAAAATTTTTCGGAAATCCTCAATATTTACAAAGTCACTCTCTACGGCCAATTGGTCGTACAGAGGACGAATCAAATTATGAAAATAGCCTGTGCCATACAAATTGCATATGGTGTTTCCTCGAGAGCCAAATCTTTCAATAAGTTGCAATTTGAATTTTGATATGTCTTTTCCTTCCTCAAAAACTGATTGAATATATACACTCGCTTCTAAAGCAGCGTAGTCGCTTGGTGAAAGTTTGTCTTTAAAGAATCCAATCTTCCTGAATTCGGCGTCTTTCTTCTGAATATCCTCAACTATCTTGTTTGCACCCTCTTCAAAAACTACATAGTCGCCCTCTAAGAGTTCCTTAATTACCTCTGTTGTTACTAACTTCTGTTTAGTGTTCAGCTTGGAATAATCTATAATTAATTTGTTTTCAGTTTTGTTGTATTCGACTTTGTTGTTTGACAAGAAAGAGAAATGGAGGTGAAAATGCTCTGGTAGTTTTACTTGGCCAAGTAAATTACCTAAAGCCCCAATCAGTTTTTCAAATGCTTCTTTGATAGACATAAAAGATTAAGGGCTGCTTTTCTTTGCAAAATCAATTAGTGCTGCAATGTCTGACTTAATAAAAATCTCCGAGCCCTTTTTCATGCCAGCGAAGTTCTCTAAGCTAACCTCTTCTCCTGTGGGTGTCAAGACTCTCTGCCCTGTTTCCTTTTCAATGATAAAACCGTCCCCGTCTGCCTTTTTGTCAAGCAATTCAAGCATTTGCTTTTTTACAGCCTTATCAAAAGTAACTAATTTTCTCATATTTCTTCACCATACAATAGGTTCCTTTGGTTTATAAATTTTGCTTTGCCCTTTTAACCCCCTGAAACCTAACAATCCCTTCTCTGCAAAAACATTTAAACGTTCTGATTTTAGCGTCCATTGACGTAATGGCTGAGGGTACTATAGGAGGCGATGAATTTGGGAAAACCCTCAAACAAAAAATATAAAGTGCTTTTGAGGCCTAAGATATAGGTTTGAAAATGACTTGCCCTTTCTGTAAGGAATCAGTGCTTTTGACCCAAAAGCTTTACGAGTCTGAGACAGCCTACGTTCTTTACAGCATTGCTGCCTCAACAAGAGGGCGTTGCCTTGTCGTGCCAAAAAGACATGTTACAAGCATAAGGCAGCTTTCTGATGCCGAGCTGACAGATTTTTTCAAAACAGTGAAACTTGTTTCAGAGGTCCTGGAAAAAAGCCTGAAATCGGCAGGCTTCAACTACGGCCTGAACGAGGGAGAGAAGGCAGGGCAAACAGTTGAACATCTGCACTTTCACATCATCCCAAGGTATGAGCAAGACAAGCTGCCAGAATATCACCTCTTTCACAGGGAAAAGAAAGAATGGCTGACAGATGAAGAGCTAAGAAAGCAAGTGGAAGAATTTCATAAGATGTTTGAAGGAAAAGGCAAACCCAGGGGTGCGAACAATGGAATTGATTGACTTGAAAAATCTAGCGCCTTCAGCTGTAAACAGGATAAGGGCGGAGATCGACTTGCCAAAAGGCTTTCCTTACCAGGTTGCTCACATAAACTTGGAGAACACTTCTGACCCTGCGGCTATCCTAAAGAAAGAGCAAGAGTCAATTACTGTAGTGACTGACAAACATTCTTATTCTGGAGAAGACCGAATTTTTCCAGTTAATCAGGATGAGAACAGTGTTTTTGCCCAGCATGTTTACCAGGATTCAAAAGAAGTCGGCTACAAAACGGGTTTGGACATTGGCACTGGTAGTGGAGTGCTTGCCCCTGCCCAGGCAAAGACCGGAACCGACGTAATTGCCACCGATATAAACCTTAGGGCAAAGGAGTTCCTGGAAAAGAACTGTGCAGTGAACAACCTTGGCGTAAAGTTCAGGGAAGCAAGGTTGAGCAGATACAACTACTTTACTTACTTGAACTTAAGCGCGCTTTTTTCCACCCACAACCTTTAAATTCTCAAATGCCCTATTACTTCCGATTCTTTATGGTGTTGGGTCAAAAGCTTGTTAAAAGGGATTCCAAAAAGAGGAACGTTTTCTGGCCAACTGATGAAATGAGGGAGCATGCCTGGGTTGGAAAGGACAGCATTTATAAGGATGCTGCAAAGGACCCAAAGGCTTTCTGGGCCCAGCTTGCAGAAGAGGGCCTTTACTGGGATAAGCCCTGGAAAAAGGTTTACGAGGGAAAGCCACCCTACTTCAAATGGTTCCTAGGCGGCTACCTGAATGCGAGCTACAACTGCCTTGACCGGCACTTGGAGGAAAAGGGAAACAAGGTTGCAATTATCTGGGAAGCCGAACCCTTGGAGGAAAGGGAGCGAAAGATTACTTATCGTGGCCTGTATAGGGAAGTTTGCAAATTTTCAAACGTTTTGAAGAAGCTTGGTATAAAGAAGGGTGACCGCGTCGGCATTTACTTACCGATGATTCCGGAGGTAATGGTTGCAATGCTTGCATGCGCCCGATTGGGTGCGATTCACAGCGTTGTCTTCTCCGCATTTTCAGGGCTAAACTTCAAGAAGCGGGTTGATGACTGCGAGGCCAAGGTTTTGATTACCTGCGATGGTTACTACAGGAGAGGCAAGCAAATCAACTTGAAAAAGCAGGCAGACGTTGCCGCCTCAGCCAAGTCCGTGAAAAAGGTCGTTGTTGTAAACAGGTTTGGCGACAAGGCACAAGTTAAGGTTGCAATGAAGAAAGGCAGAGATTACTGGTATCACGACCTAATGGCAAAGGCTTCTGAGGTCAGCAAGGCAGTTCCGGTGGAGGCAAACTCGCCACTGTTCCTCTTGTACACGTCTGGAACAACAGGAAAGCCAAAGGGCGTTATCCACGATACCGCCGGTTACCTGACACAAGCCTATTGGACCACTTTGTTTGACTTTGACATTCACGAGGATGACGTCTTTTGGTGCACTGCAGACATTGGCTGGATTACAGGGCATACCTACAACTGTTACGGCCCCCTCTCTGTTGGCGCGACAATGGTTATTTATGAGGGTTCTCCAGACCTGCCTGACTGGGGTCGCCTTTGGAGAATTGCTGACAAGTTTGACGTAAGCGTTTTCTACACTGCTCCAACTGCAATAAGGATGTTTAAGAAAATGGGGCCAAAGTGGCCGGAGCATTACGACTTGTCAACCTTGAGAATTTTGGGAACGGTTGGAGAGCCAATCGACGAGGAAACCTGGCACTGGTACTTCAAGCACATTTGCCACAGCCGCTGCCCGATTATAGATACATGGTGGCAGACTGAGACAGGCGGAACCCTTGTGAATTCTTTGCCAGGTGTTGGGCCATTCATCCCGACTGTTGCAGGGCGTGCTTTCCCGGGAACAATCCCTGACATTTTGGACGACCGCGGCAAGAAGGTCAAGAAAGGCGAAACAGGCTACCTTGTGTTCAGGCCGCCTTTCCCACCAGGGCTTCTTCGCGGTGTCTGGAAGAATCCCAAAAAGTATCGCGATACTTACTGGTCTGAGTACGGTCCAAAGGTTTACTACACTAGTGACGGGGCAAAGTGGTTTGACAAGCACAACATTAGGATTACCGGCAGGGTTGACGACGTGATGAAGGTGGCCGGCCACAGGCTGTCAAGCGCAGAGGTTGAGGATGCGATAACCTCACACCCAGATGTCATTGTTTCCGCAGTTGTTCCCAAGCCTGATGAAATCAGAGGCCAGGTTCCGGTTGCGTTCATTGTGCTCAAGCCAGGGGTAAAGCCATCTCCAAAGGTTGAGGCCAGCATTGTGGCCCAGGTCAGGAAACAGATTGGCCCAACGGCAAAGCCCCACAAAATTTACTTTGTAAATGCCTTGCTCAAAACAAGAAGCGGCAAGATAATGAGGCGCTTCCTGAGAAGCATGCTTGTCAACGAGAAGCTGGGAGACGCAAGCACGCTCCAAAATCCTGAGGTAGTTCCCTATCTCAAAAAGCTGGTTGGCTACAGGAAGAAATGACTTTTTAAGGAATTTGCTGGTTATTCTTTTTATGGCAAAAAAATCTAAAAGGCCTAGAAGAAGGAAGCCGGGAACCGGGCAGTTTGTGAATGTCATAAGGCCACAAACACGCAGCCATATCAGGAAGCTTGCGCAAGACCTTAACTTACCCCTTACTGGAATAGCAAGGATGAAGGACGTAACAATTGAGACTGTTATAAGGCTGGCCAAAGGCCGGCTTTCAAGAAGGGAGACTCAGAGGCTGTATTTTAACGCCCTAAAGGGCGATGTCCTTTCAGTTGTCCAAGACATACAAAGGGCTAGGGCTGTAGTGACTGTCCTGGGGGTAAGAACTGCCATCAAAACATATTCCGGTGTAAATGTCTCGAAGAGCCTTGTCTCAAGGGCCCTGAGGGTCCTGGAAGCGGAAGGCCACAAAATTGACAGGCCGGAAGAGTATCACACTGCCAGGAAGCGCACTGCCGCCAGGCTCAAGGTCCTTAAGGCAACTGACAAAAAAATAGTTAAGCTGAGGGGAAAATATCCCCAGATGAGGGATTCAGAGCTTGCAGAAAAAGTTGGCATAACCTATGACGCCCTCCGCAAGAGAATAACCGCCCTGAAGAAAGCTGGAAGGCTCCCGAATGTGAGAAGAGGCTATAAGGCGAAGTAGCGAAAAACCTTAAATTCTGGTTTGACCCTGTGTTCTTTTTATGTGGACTCTGAAAATGAAGTTCTGGCATGAGGGCAGTGCAATAATTCCCTTTGCCAAGAAGCACAACCTGACGATTTTGGCCTATCCCCTGAACTGGTTTGAAAAGAATGGTACAATTTACCTTACCACAACCCACATTGTTTTGGGTGAACAGAAGCACATTGACAAATACTATGTGGCGATTTCAAAGAACCCAAAGTACGCCAATCTTGAAAGGGAAGGCAATGTGATTACCTACACCCTGAAGGCAAAGAAGGGTGCAACACACCTTCAGCTCTACCTAAGCCCTGAGCTGATCTTTGTGAAGCCAATTGTCGTAAAGCCTGACGGCTTTGAGTATATAGAGATAGCCGCCCTGCAAAAGTCAGTTCTGACAGAGTTTCTGAAGACTGCTCAGAAATGGCTCAAAATAGAGATCCAAAAAATTTCCAAAGAGAAAATTAGGGACATTTACGTGCCACACATAATGCCAGAGTTTACCAAAAAGCAAAAGCAGGCCATAACCCTGGCCTACAAGAACGGCTACTATGCCTACCCAAGGCAGATTGAAATCAAAAGGCTTGCAAAGATGACTGGCCTAAGTCCAAGCACCTTCCAGGAGCACCTACACAAACCAGACAAGGGAAAATGTCTTGGACGCGGTAAAAAATTGCTGGAGCTCTTTGTTTACGCCAAGGGCAATCTTTTACAGGAAGGAAAAAAACATTGGGGGAAGTATTTCGGTTGCCGTTGTGGTTCAAAAAATGGTTGACTCAGAGGTTTCAGGGGTTGCCTTTTCAGTGCACCCTGTTTCCAAAAATAAAAACCAGGTGATAATTGAGGCCGGGTTTGGGCTGGGCGAAAGCATCGTCAGCGGTGCGATAACGCCCGACAGCTATATTGTGAACAAGCAAGAAATGTTTATTGAAACAATTCGTGTCAACGCGCAGGAAAAAATGTTTGCTCGGAAAAACAGGCAAACTGTTGAGTTAGATGTTCTAAAAAATATTCAGGAAAAGCAAAAACTGAGCGGGAAAAGAATAGTTGAGCTGGCCGAGATTGTGACGAAAATAGAAAAGCACTATGACTTTGCGCAGGATATCGAGTGGGCTCTAGTTGACGACCAAATCTTTATCCTGCAGTCTCGCCCGGTAACCGCCTGAAGTAGCTTCACGGCAAAAAGTCTTTCTTTTTGATCTTTTGCGGTAGGTAGTCTGTTGCCACGAAGTCGAGCCTTTTGTTTGCAAGGGCCTGTTGCTCTATCCTGATCTTTTCCTTCAGGGCTTTTTTTAGCTGAAGCTGCCATTCCTTGTTCTGGAACCAGGGATATTCTAGCATTTCCTTTGCCCTTTTGATGTCACCGTCCTTCATCTTCTCTGTCACGTTCTGCAAGCTATAGGTTTCAACGTCATCCAGAGTCATGCCAATGTACTTTGCGTTGGGGCATGCCATGAAGTCAGAGTGGGCTGCCAAAGCCATTGAACCCTGTTTTATTACGCTGTAAATATACCATCCAAAGGGGTCCCCGTCTGTGAAGCATAGCACAGGCAGCTTTTTCTCGTCGTAGAGCCTGTGAATCAGCCTTCTTGTCCCCCTTGCAGCCTGCCCGCCTGTTCCGACAAGAATGCACTTGTTTTTTTGGGCAAACCTTTCCTCAACAAGCCTTTCGTACATTGCAGCTGTCTCAATCACAAGAATGTATTTGGCGTCAACGCTGACAATCTCGATTTCTTCGGGCTCAAGCCTTGACATAATGCTCCAGCCGCCTCTCCCCAACTTGCCGCAGTTGAATTTGTCGTTGTGGTGCACTTTGTCCCTTAGTGTGATGTCCCCGTAGAGTGTTCCCTTTGGGTTTGCATGCAGGTTGAGCTTTTCCCTGATGGTGTCAACGCTGTGCTCCAGGTCAACAATGCAGGAGTCTGACTCTGTCTGCCCCTCAAAGGTGTTTTCTTTTGTGTTTGGGACCGTGTGCTTTAGCTCGTAGTAAATTTCCCTGATTGAAGCCGTCTTGTTGTGCTTTAGGTATTCGTGTGCCTTTGAGGAAACAAGCATTGTTTGCATGAACTTTTTTGCGTGCCCGATGTTCAGGAAGGTCCTGGTCGTTTTTTTGTCTCCGAGGCGAAGAACCCCTTTTGCCTCGTCAAACTCTACGTTGCTTCTTCCCCTCTGCTGTGTGATAAACTCCGGGTCAGTCTCTTTCTTGATGTCTCGAACAATGCCTTTAGCCATTTCGTTGATTCTTCCGGCAATGACTTTTGGCGTTTGCTTTTCCTTTTTCGCGGTCTTCTTCACAGCTTTCTTTTTTGGCATCATTTCTCACCCTGCTTCTTTTTTCCTGCTTTCTTTGGCTTTTTCTTTTCTTCCTTTTTGGGCTCTTTCTTTTCCTCTTCTTTTCCCTTCTTCTCTTCTTTTTTTCCGGCCTCTTCCTCACCGTTTGCTTCGCCGTTTTCCTTGGCTTCCTTTGCATCTTTTGCATCGTCAAGCTTCAATTTTGTCAAAACTATTTTCCTTAGCTTTTTGTCCAGCATTTCCTTGTTGTCATTTGTAATCGCGTTCAGGGCGGCCACAATTTCTGGGATGTACTTGTAGAAGAGCTCTCGCTTCATCATTCTTTCGGCTTCCTTTCTCTTCGTGCTAATGTACCTGCCTGCTTTCCTTCCCGACTGCATTAATGCAAGCCTGATCTCTTCGAGGATCTCTTCCTCGTCGGCAATCGCCTGCTTTCCTGCTCCGGTGTATGGCACATAAACAGAGAGGAAGTTTACCAGGATGGTTACCGGTGCCCTGTCAATGTCCTTTATATCATACCTTTTCCAGTCAATGCTGTGGACTGCCTTTGTTATTGCGCAGTTTCCTGTGTCAAACAGCAGGGGGGCCCTATTTGCAAACCTCATTATTTCCAGCCTTTTTTCCTGGCCCTCATTTCCTTGAACTGTCCTTCCCGATTTTCCGCCGTAGCAGATTCCTATTTCCACCTGGAAGGGGAATCCGCCTGAGTAGACCTGCGGTTTTCTTGTCAGAACATGTGAGAATTCCGGCTCGACAATGTTTTCCAAACTTTTCTTAATCCTTTCCTCTCCAATTGGCCTCAGTGCGTCGGCGCTTGGGGCAATGAAGTCGGTTGCCTTGAACGCCTTCACAATTTCCTCTGCCTCGTCCCACCTCAGCTGCTTTGGGTCCTTTTTCAGGTCAAAGGAAACCTTTTTTGAAATTTGCTCCAGGCTCTTTTGGCCCATTCTGTCAAAATCGCTTCTCAAAAAGCTGCTTACATTTCTCGCCTTTGTGTATTTGGAGAGGGTGACTATCTCGTCCACGGTCACCCCTTTGGGGTGGGGCTTTACTGCAATGGGTGGCTTTGGAATTGCGGCGGCGCTTCTCTTAAACAGGAATTTTTGCCCTGTTGGGTCTGTAAACTTTATTTGGGTGTGCGGGTTTGCAATTGCGGTTCTCCTCAAGTACTCCAGTGGGCCTTGCTCGGAATCCCTGTAGAGGATTCCCTTGATTTTTGCCTGCACTGCCAGTCCCCTGAAATCCCTGTCAAGCTCTTTCAGGTTTGCAATCTTTGGCCTGTTGAGCTTTGGGTCGATGGAAATTTCAAGGCTTATTGGCTTGCCTTTCCCGGTTCCTGTAATAACCCTGGTTGGCTTTCCGGTGGTTGTTTGGGAGAGCATAGTGATTCCACTGGCGCCAATTCCCTGCTGTCCACGTGATTGAATCAGCCTGTGAAACTTTGTTCCGGCAAGCAGTTGCCCAAGTGCCTTGCCAACAGTTTCTTGGGTGAGGCCTGGCCCGTTGTCCTTCACCATTATTTCGTAGTACTCTGGGGAAATTTCCTCAATTTTTACCTCGATGTCTGGCAGGATGTTTGCCTCCTCGCAGGCGTCAATGGAGTTGCTTACATACTCGTGAATTACTGTTGTAAGTGTTCTTACTTTGCCATAGAGGCCGAGCATCTGCTTGTTTTTCTTGAAGAATTCTGCCACAGAGTGTTCCTTGAATTCCTTTGCCATATGCTCTGCATCGACAATTTTTGACTCAAGAATCTTTCCGTCCGACATAAAAAAACCCTAAATAGTAAACTTGTCTGTTTCCCTTTTTTCCTTTTCGAGGAAGCCTGCAACAGTCTTGTGCTTTGCCCCTTCCAAGAGCATTTCAACTGCTTTTCTAGCGGTCTCTACGTCTTCAGCAGGGCCAATTATTGACACTGTTTTTCCAAAAACGCTTATTTTTGTGCCTGTCTCCCTCTCAATTTGCTCCCTTGCATGTCCTTCCCTGCCAATAATCCTGCCTCTCTTTGTTTGAAGAGCCTTTTCCCCTGAACCAATTATGTCCCTGATGTTGATTATTTCCAGGACATTGTCCTGCCCTATAAGCTCAAATGCGTTTTCAGGGCTAAAACCCCTGCCAACCGCCTTTACGGCCCTCACTGCCTCAAAGAAGTTTTCGCTGTTTCCCCTTCCCTCAATTTCCACGTTTCCTGTACTGCTATCCACTTCAATCACAACGCTTGCCAGTTTCTCAAGCCTTCTTTTAACCCTGCCAGCTGACCCAATTAGCACTGCAACCCTTTCCTTGGGTATCTTTACACTCTCAAACAGCTCAGAAGGCAAAAAAAGCCACCTATATATAGTATATATAGTATAAATTGGGAAAGGTTTAAGAAGCTAATTGCGGCAGTTCACGCCTTTTCACAGAATGGCTTAAAACGGCGTCAAAATGGCGAAAAAGGGGTTTCCAGGCGTTGTTTTTGTCCGGGTTTAAACCTTTCCCTTAAGCGCCTTAACATCTTCCTTTACCTGCTGCCTTCCCTTTTCCAGCCCCTGCTTTGAAAAGTATCTTGCCACATTCTCCAAGTCCCTTTCAAAAAACTCTTCTGCATTTGGGTGGCTTGTCAGGACAGCCTGGCCTGCGTCAATCAAAATCAGCTTTTCCTTCTGATTCAAAATATTGTACTCTGAGAAGTCCCCGTAAACAAGCTCTGCTTTAAACAATAGCCTTGCAAGCATTTCAACAGCTTGAGCATAGGCCTTTTTCACATCCTTTGCCGGCTTTTCCTTCAGGGGTGGAAACGCCTTTCCCTTCTCCCCAATAAACTCCATTACCAAAACATTTTCGTGGAATGCAACCGGCATCGGGCAGGCAATGCCTGCCTTCTGCATTAGCAGCAGGTTTTTGAACTCCTTTCTGGTCCAGGCAAACACCAAAGACCTTTTGTTTTTCTTGACCTTTTCAAATCTGGGCTCGCCGTCAATGTACATATTCATCCTGTTGAAATCAGATGTGCCTGTCTTGTAAACCTTGACAGCCCGTGAATTTCCTGCCCCGTCCACCGCATGGAAGACATGGGCCTCCTTGCCAGTGCTAATCACATACTCAACAACCTTGAAGTAGCGCTTTGTGCTAAGTCTATGCAAGGCACTAATAGTGCTTTTGTCAAAGACCTTTGCAAAGGTCTTCCTGGCTTCCTCGAGCGGAACAAACTTTTTCAAGTCAAATTCTTCTTTTGCCATTGAAAGAATTAGGGCTGAAGCTTTTTAAATAAGGTTTGGAAAAAGAAAAAAAGAAAGGAGGGGGGAATTCACCCAAAGGCGAATTCCTTCAATTCCTCAAGGCTTCCCAGATCATTTGCCTTCAGCATGTTGTTGGACAGAGTGTAGAGCACGTTTCCGATGTAGAGCGCCCTTTTTACAGAGTAGTCGTCTCCGTAATAATAGCCGCGCTTGAGCTCGTCTTCCTCCGAAACATGGGTTATTCTTCCACGCTCCTCGAAACCATCCTCCAAAGTCAGCCTGTATACAAAGGCGCCCTGGAAGGTTGGCTCGCCGTAGGCTGGCCACATTCTACCCTCTTCCAATGGCTTCTTCTGGTCCTCTGGAATTTCTGCCAGCATTATTGGCAAAACAAGGAGATCTTTCTCCTTGTCAAAGAGGAATGCCTTGTGGTCGTGCAGTGCATAGCTGTCTGTGCCCCTGTCTCCCACAATTATCTTGTGCAGCTCAACAGGATTTTCCACGTCGCTTACATCAAAGACAGCTATCTTAATGCCCTGGTGCCATGCAAAGTCTCCCTTTGTAGCCTCAATGCTGTCCTTTCCAACTCCAATTAAGTGGGTCTCGTCAATCGGGTGCAGGTAGTCTGAGTAACCTGGAATCTTGAGCTTTCCCAAAACCCTTGGGTTGGTTGGGTCTGACACATCTATGACAAACAAGGGGTCTATTTTCCTGAAGGTGACAATGTATGCCTTCTCTCCCATAAACCTGGCAGAGTAGATGCTTTCCCCTGGCGCAAGGTCTTCAAGCCTGCCAATGGTGTTCATTTCCTCGTCCAGAACGTAGAGGTTGTTTGAGCCATTCCATCCAATGGTGGTCGCAATCCTAAAATTGCCTTTGAATTCGTCCATGCTGAACTGGTTTAGGACACGGCCTGGCACATTTCCCTGCCCCACATATCCAACCTTGCCCTTGTCCAAGCCAAACTTGGTTACAACTGTTTCCTCAGTGCTTGGCAGGACAACGTCCTCAATCGGGTCCACTATTGGTGTCCCGTCAGGAAAGACCCCTTCAGTCGGAATCCATGCCGTTGCAGCAAGGTAAATATACTGCTGTGAAGCAAAGACATTCTGGGCGTTTCCAGCAATTGTCTCCTTTTCCACCTTTCCGTTGTCAAGGTTCAGAGACCCTATTGTGACAAAGCTCTCTGCAGGCATTGGCGGAATGTAGCCAATGTCTGTTGCCTCGGCAACTTCTTTCTCAACGCCGTCCTCTACCATTATGGGAATCAGGCATCTCTCGTCATCCTCGCATTCCCTGTAGTAAGTCCAGTTGTCAACCACAAAGTAGGCCTCCTTCCCAATAAGCCTTGAGGTAATATAGCTGCCCTCGAACTCGAGCTCTTTCTCAAGAACGGGTTCGAGCCTGTCAGAAATGTCGTAGAGCTGAACAACAGCCATCTGAGAGTAACCCCAGTGCCTTGGCATCATTTCCTCTGCAACAATTTCCTGCCCTTCGTTGTATTCCTGTGTCTTATAGCCAAACAATGCCAGCTTGTCTCCTTTGACAAACATTTCCTGGGGCTGGATGTTTGGCAGCTCCTTATTGTAGACTATCTCAGAGCCCTCGAGAGGGTATGCCTTTGTTATCACCAGCTTTCCGCTGGAAAAATTGTAAATGTAGCTTCCGTCTGTTTTCACAATGTCTGCCTCGTCAACTCCCTCAACCTGAATGTTGGTTGTGGAGTAGCCATCTGAGCCGCCTTGGGTTTCACCCGCATTCTTTGACATTGCGCTGGGCATTGCGGCAGGAATTCCCATAATCATGTCTTCCATAATGCCCCCTCTCCACATGTTTCCGCTTTCCTCAAAGGCCTTTTCCATGGCCTCGTAGCTTTCAAAGCGCGGCATCTCGTTGAATGTTATTGGCGGCGTTGTTCCGCCATTTGGGTCATCAACATAGGGATAGTACAGCATAGTGGCTGCAACCACTCCCACCACAACAACGGTTAACAAAAGATTAAATTCCATTTTCATAAAAATCACCTAATAACCACTGTGCGCGCCGATGTTTAAATACGTCTTTTTTTCATTAGGCAAATGCCTAATAGACAGAATCAGTTGTTTTAAACAGGCAGCCCGTCCAGCAAACCCTTTCTCTTAAGCCATTCCTTCTGGTTTCCCAAAAAGCGCCATTTTATGTCGCCCTTGCTTGGCTGGAAGTCCCAAACCATTACAATTACCACGTCATCAGCTCTAATCCAGACCCGCTTTCTCAGCTTGCCTGGAATCCTGCACTTTCTTTCAACGCCGTCCTGGCACTTTACTATAAGCTGGCCTGCACCCATTAGCTGGGTTACAATGCCGAACTGCTCGTGGTCTTCCTTCTTTGGAAACCGCATTCTGCCTATAGTCTCGCTGTTTCCCTTGTCCTTCCTGTTCTTGTTGCTTGGCATTCAAATAACTCCTCATAGAAAATTCTTTACATTTTAAGCGCAGGCAGAAACTGGCGACTTAAAATTCAGGGCTTTTACTGTCAGGGTGTCTTCAATTGGTCTAAGTTCCTTTTCTTTAAAGTAAAGTTTGAAGGTAATGTAAAGCAAGCCTGCTTTTTCCAAAACGCTTAGCCTGCAGTTGTCCACTTTTGCCAAGGTCTTCTTGGAAACTTTCTTGTTTGTCAGATTGCTCAAAAAATCCGTGGCCGAGTTAAAGGCCAGACTCACCAGCTTGCCTTTCTGGTCGTAGGAAAAATCAAGGGGACCCAATTCTACTCCGTAGCTGGCTCTCTTAACCATGTCGTAAATGAAGAGGTTGTCGTACTCTTCATCGTACTTCAGCTTGAATTTACTTGTGTACATGCTTCTCAAATTCCCTTTGCATTTTTCCGTGAATCCTGTGGACTGTCACAACTCTAATCTTTTTCTCATTATCCCGAATGTCAATCACAT
>JAFCBY010000077.1 GCA_017610485.1 Candidatus Falkowiibacteriota bacterium | reverse complement strand
GGAATTCCAGGTTAAAAAGGCTTTGCCAAAAGGCAGGGAAAGGGTTTTATTCAAGAAAAGACACATTGATTTTTATGACAAAGCAATGGCCCCGCGGCTTTCAGGTTGTAGTGGTTGTTCCTGCCTGGAACGAGGTGAAATTCATCGAACAGGTTGTGAAAGACCTGCGCGAATGCAAAAGGAGGGGGCTGGTGGCGGAAGTTGTTGTGGTCAACGACGGCAGCACAGACGGCACAGGCAGGGTTGCGGAGAAGGCAGGGGCCGACAAAGTAATAAACCTCAGCAAAAACCAGGGAAAGGCAATGGCATATGCCAAAGGCGTTGAATACATCTCCAACAAGTATGCAATGAGGCAAAACTTCAGAACTGCTGACCGATGGATGCAAAAAATGGGCAAGACCATCGTGGTCTCTATTGACGCAGACATAAGAAATATTAAGCCTGCGCAGATTGCAAAGCTTGTTAGGCCTTTGCTAAAACTGCCTGTTGCGGGAAAAACTAGGAAAAAATGGCTGAATATGGTGATAGGAACAAGGGTGAGGGGAGCTGGCCCTGTTAGATATGGGGAATTCAACGGCGAGCGGGCAATAAGGCTGCGTTCACTTCAAGGTTTGAGAAGAGCCAAAAAAAAGTGGGATGCCCTCCTTTCAACAGGTTACGGCCTGGAAATCGCGCTAAACCTCTTCATTCCCAAAATGGCGTTTGTAAATACACAGTTCAGTCTGGGCCGTGAAGCAGAAGCAACACAACCTTCAGGTTACATAGGAAAAGACATGCGCCACACAGAGAGCTATTTGGTGACCAGGAGAAACCTAGCGGGCAGGCTGAGGGAAATCAAGGAAAAAATCAAGGGAAAGAAAGTCAGAAGAAAATGGCGCAACCATATGCGAGGACAAGAAAGTCAAGCCAGGGAACTGGCAAAGTTCAGGAGCGCAACCCATCGGAAAAAGCGAAAGTAACCAAAAAGCACAAAAAGGAGTTTAGACTTATTTAAAGCTGGTAAAAATGGCGAAAAAAGAGTTTGACCAAACTGTTGCAGACATTCACAGCCTCAAAATCCAGGGCAGCAGCAAGATCAGAAAGGCTACGGTGGCTGCTTTAAGGAGGGCTGTTTCCAAAAGCCGCGCCAAAACCCAGGTTGCATTCAGAAGGTAAGTTGAAAGGCACTGCATTGAAATCCTGAAGGCGCGGCCAACAGAGCCTGAGACAAGGACTGCACTGCGAATTATTCTCAAGGCGGCTTCACTGCACTCGAGGGATTTGCAGGAGGTCAAGGAAAACACGCTGAAAACAATTCGCAATTATGAAAAGGACAGGAAGCAGGCAATGGAAAAGATTGCCTTGTACGGCAGCAGGCTCATAGAAAAAGGCGATGTTTTGATGACCCACTGCCACTCGCACACAGTTGAAGAGATTTTTAAGAAAGCCAAAAAGAAAATCAAAATGGTCTACTGCACTGAAACAAGGCCGCTGTTCCAGGGCAGGATAACCGCAGCCAACCTTGCAAAGGCAGGCATCCCAGTTACACTCATAGTTGATTCGGCTGCGGAAAGGTTCATGCACCCGGTTGACAAGATCTTCATCGGATGCGACGCCGTTCTAAGTGAGGGGAGTGTGGTAAACAAGATTGGGTCAGGCCTGATTGCCAACGCTGCAAAAAAGCACCACAACCCAATCTTCGTCTGCACCTCGTCCCACTGCTTTGACCCTGCAACATACTTTGGCTTCGAGGAAAAGATTGAGGAGCGGGACCAGGACGAGGTCTGGCCAAAGCCCCCAAAGGGCGTGCGAATTAGGAACCCTGCATTCGACATCGTGGACGCGTTCTACATCCAGGCAATCGTTTCGGAAATAGGGGTTTTTGACCCTGAAAACTTTGCCCTTGAAATGTATGACAGGCTTGAACTTGGAACAAGGCAGGAACCGTTTATGGGATTGCTTGAAACAATCAGGAAAAAGAAGCCGTAAAAAGGTTTTGAGACAGTATTAATGCAGAAGATATTGGTGGAAAAAAGCAAGAAGGGAAATCGAAATGAGAAAAATTACTAAAGCTGCAAAAAGAAGGCAAGAAGAGAGGGACATGGCAGGAAGGGTTACAAGAAAGTCTATAGAAAAGGAAAGGGCAATGCAAAGGGCCACTGCAAAGGCAATGAACGAGCTTAAAAAAATTGATTTTGTGACCAAAGCCCGCCAAATGTCGGACGAGCATGGCTTTGTAAGTAGGGCAAAAACCCCAAGAGAAAAGGATAAATGCAGGGCAATGCTGAGGAGGGAAATGACAGTATTACTGCTCCACTACGCCAAGAAAGCTAGAAAATTGAACACGACTGAAACCAAAGCCCTTTACCTGCTAGAGAGGATTTCAGAAATAGAGTTGTGGCTTTGGGACAAGAGAAAAAGCAAATTCCCTGTTGAACAAGCCCTCAAAATGTATAAGGCTGCAAGCCAACTTGAAGCAAAGCTTTCACCAATGCTGCCTGAAAAAAAAAGGCAAATTGTTGAAAGGGCAAGAACCATACTTAAACAAGAGATAGCGCGCCTGAAAAGTATTGAAAGCAATCAAGAAAAAAAAGGCGTTGAAGTGGATGACTCACTGCTTTCAATTGCCATAAAGACAGCAATCAGGTTCGCAAACCCCCTAAAGGAAAAATCAAGGCTGTTTGTGTTCATTGGCTCCAACATGATCCGGAACGCAGCCCTAAGGGCACTGCTGACTAGAAAGCTTTAAAGAGAAAAAACCGTCAAGGGTCTTTCCTATAACCTAAGCCCTTCCTTCAAGCGCTTTAATTCCTCCGCAGGATTTTCTGCCTTGAAGACCGCGCTTCCCATCACGAGGATGTCAACGCCTGCCTCCAAAAGGGTTTTTGCGGTTTCCTGGTTGACGCCGCAGTCAACAGAGACCAGGGCTTGCAATTTCTCCGAATCGATTTTTTTCCTCAGAGCCCTGATTTTTTCAACGTTTTCTGCCTGAAGGGTTTGCCCGCCAAAGCCGGCCGGCGCGCCCATGACAAGCACAAGGTCTGCTTCTTCCAGAAAAGGAAAAGCCACTTTGGCAGGGCTTTCATCGTTCAGTGCAATTCCGGCCTTCCTCCCCAAAAAATGGATTTGTTTTATTGCCTCCAACGGCTTCTCGCTTGCCTCCATATGGAAGGTGATTGCGTCAGAGCCTGCCTCTGCAAACCGCTCGAAATACTGTTCCGGCTTTGCAATCATCAGGTGTGTGTCAAAGAACATCTTTGTCTTGCCCCTCAAAGACTTTATTATTGGGAATCCAAAGGTAATGTTTGGAACGAAACAGCCGTCCATTACGTCCAAATGAAGCCATTCTGCCTCCTGCTCCAAAGAGGGCAAAAGTCTGGCAAGGTCACAGATGTCAGAGGAGAGAATTGAGGGGACAATCTGAGGCAGGGCAGGCGGAAAGGATTTGGGAGAAGAAAAAATTGACGGCGCAATCTGAGGCATAGTAGAGAAAAAGGGCGATTCTTTTAAATAGACAATTAGCCCCAATTTCTAGCGGGTTTTATTGGCATTGAAAACTGATTTCGCTGGCATAAAAATGAGGAACCCGACTGTCTTAGCCTCTGGCTTTCTTGGCACTGGCTTTGATTTAATGAAGCGCGTTGTTCAAGAGGGCGGAGCAGGCGCGGTAACAATGAAAAGCATTGGCCCAAGGGAGAGAATGGGCCACCCAAACCCCTCAGTGGTAGAATGGAAGCACGGCATTCTAAATGCTGTTGGCCTGCCCTCGCCAGGCTACAAGAATATGGAAGAAGAATGGGCTGGTTTAGAGAAGCGAACTTTTCCGCTAATCGCAAGCATTTACGGGGCCTCGGTTGAGGAATTTGCCGAGGTTGCCAAGGCAGTTGCCCTTCACAGGCCTGAGGCAATAGAGGTAAACATCAGCTGCCCGAACACCAAATGCGAGGGCCAGGTTTTTGGTGTTAACGAGGAGGCTTCTGCCTCTGTTGTCAAGGCAGTGAAAAAGGAAATCGGGGAAATTCCGTTGATTGCAAAGCTGACCCCGCAGGCATGGAACATTGGGGCAATAGCAAAATCCTGTGAGGGCACAGGGGCAGATGCAATTTGCGCAATCAACACAGTTGCAGGAATGCTTATTGATGCGGACGCGCGGAAGCCTGTTCTGGCCAACATGTTTGGCGGTGTTTCCGGCCCTGCCGTAAAGCCGATTGCACTTAAATGCGTTTACCAGATTTATGAGTCTGTAAAAACCCCGATTCTTGGAATGGGTGGCATTTCAAACGGAAGGGATGCAATTGAAATGGTTATGGCAGGCGCAACCGCGGTTGGAATCGGGAGCGCAGTCCACTACCGCGGATTTGATGTCTTCAAAAGGGTCTGCGGTGAGATGGAGCAGTGGATGGAAGAGAATAAAGTGAAGAGCCTGGAAGAGATTAGGGGTTGTGCGCATGGGTAAGAAAATGATTGCGAAAAAGGTTACACTAAATGGCCACCGCACTTTGCCAAGGTCAAGGAGTTCCGAGGCAAGGGCTTCAGCGAGTATGCAAAAATCGGCTTTGAGGAAATAGATAAGATAGTCCGGGAAAAACTTGGGAGAAAGGCAAAATGAAGACCAAAAAAGTCACCAGGCGCGAACTAGAGCAAAGAAGAAGGCCGCCTGAAACTAGGCTGGACAGAAGTCTGGCCAACGAGAAGCTTCGGATGCTTGATTTTCCAGGGGTTGCCGTTGACCTTATTGAGGCATATAAATTAAGGAGAACTGCTACAGCGAGAAGGCTTCTAAGGCACGAGCTGCAATTGGGACTTTTAAAAAATATAGTTGCCAAAGATAGAACAAAGCGAGAAAATAAGGCCTTCAAGACCTTGGAAAACTCGGCGGTCATTGAAAGGGTTTTATGGGCAAATGGAGAAGGACTTGTTCCCTTGGACAAAGCAGTGGCAGCCTTTGAAGCGGGAATTAAACTTGTCAATGCTGCAAAAACGATGAAGCTTAGGGTAAAGATTAGGTGGGGTCAGGTAATAAGCGGGTTCGAGAACAGCCTTGAAGAGCTTAGAAAAAGCGAGATGAGAATGGACGCAAACCCTGAAAGAAGAAGGAAAATTGAAAAAACGTCGCTTTTTTTTATAACCAGACAGGTTGATGCTATAGTCAAGACTGCATTAGGGAAAAAAAGGAGATACTTTGTAGGAAAGGGGTTTGGTGAAATAAACGGTATTGGGCTATGGGCCTTCAAGGACGTGAAAAGATGATTAAAGCAGTAATCCTTGACTGGAACGGTGTTGTGAACGATGACTGGGAGGCAACCTTTCTCACAAGCAACGAGATTCTTGAGGAGATGGGTCGCAAAAAGATTTCAAGGGAGGAATTTAGGAAGGTTTATGAGATGCCCTGGCGGTTGTTTTACGAAAACCAGGGAATCCCTGTTCCGGAGTCAGAGGAAGAGCGCGCCAGATGGGCCAGGCTTTTCCCAAAACACTTTGACAAGATTAAGGCAATTCCTGCCGCGGTTGAGGCCATTAAAAGCCTGAAGGGAAAGAAGATTAGGGTA
>JAFCBY010000076.1 GCA_017610485.1 Candidatus Falkowiibacteriota bacterium | reverse complement strand
TTTTTTTTTTTTTTTTTATGGCTTTTTACCCTCTTCCAATGAGTCTTTGTATTTCTTTGACAACTTCGCCATACTTCTCGTCGCTTACCTTTGCAAAGCTTTTGGCAATGAGCTTCTTGTTGATTAGTGCAATCTTGTCAGCCCTTACTCTGCTTGGCAGGGGAAGCCTGCCCTGAACCAACTCCTTTTGTTCCAGTGCAACGCTGTAGGAAACTTGTTTGGTGTTGGAAGTGAGTGCGCATATCATCGTGTCCTGGGTTTTGGAATTATAGCTGTCGTTTGAAATTACCAGTGCAGGCCTTATTTTGCTTTCCGCCTGGTTTGTGAAGGAAAATTTTACCAGAACAAGGCTTTGCTGCTTCATCTCAACATCTCCTTGGCAATCTTATCCCAGGCTTTGTCCTCTTTTCCCCAGAAGCCCTTAAGGGATTCCATGGAAACCGCTTTCCAGAATTGGTCTTCCCCTCCAACAAAGGCCTTTGCAGCGTCTGACTCCTTCATAACGGAAAGCTCGTTATCCTTTTCGATGAGAACCAGGGTTTCCCTCTTGCCAAGTCCCCAGTCTCTCCTTATCTCCTCCGGAATGACTATCTGGCCCCTTTCGTTCATCAAAACAGTTCTAATACGTACAGTCATATCATTCACCCTAATATGATTGGTATGAAAATGTTTAAAAACCATTTAGTTCGCAGGCCGAGAGAAACCTAGCGTAGCGAGCCCGGCTTTAGCCGGGAGATGAATCGAGGCAAATGGTAAGGGGTTGTTAAGGGGAAAAGCCAGATTTTTCCCTTAATGTAGCTATTCTAATCGTTTGCTATTAAGCTATTCTATAAGTGGACGATTAGCAGCGTCCAGGCCGCTGCAAGCAACAACTCACTGCGAAACCCAATTCCCTGCAGGTCTTAACTTCTGGGTTCGAGATGGGACCAGGTGTTTCCCCTGCGGTATGGCCGCTAATCAATAATAATTGGGTCTGGCTAGGTTTAAAAAGCTTGCTTTTCAAGGGTTTTCCCTGTAAATATTCCTTCTGTGGCCAACTCTTCGAATTTCAACAAGCTTTTCTTCCTTGTTCAAAAAAGCGATAACTCTGTAGTCGCCAACCCTGAGTTTGCAGTATTTGCTGCCAACAAGCCGTACAAAAACACTTTCGGGATCGTGTTTTGTCTTTTCAAGCTTTGAAAAGATTCTTTTTACAATTTCCTTTTCAAGCGAAAGCAAGTCCGCTCTTGCCTTTTTTGTGAAAAAAATTTCCCACATGCTCAAAGCCCGAGTTCCTTCTTTACCTTGTCAAAAGGGATAAGCTTGCCCTGCTTGGCCTCAAAATGGGCTTCCAAGAGCCCTGCCCTAAACTCGTCGGAATACTTCCCTTCCTCGTCTCCCTCTGGGACAAGCGCCAACAGCTTTGAAATCACGTCGTCAAAGCTCTCCCTCTGATGTTCCTTCAATGCCTCGAGCTCTTTTTTAGTCGAAGTTTCAAGTCTTACCATACTAGATGCCACAAAAAAACCACCTCTTAGTATACTAATGTATACATGAGTATACAAACAAATTAAAAAGCTTGCTTTTGGGCTAGAATTCGCGAAATCTCACGTTTCCGGCGTGGCCAAATACGTCGAGAAGAAGGCTCTTGTTTGAGCCAAAGTGGGCGCGCTTCACAGCAAGCTTTTTTGCCTTTAACTTTGCCTCAACCAGCTTAAACACATTCAAGCCCTTCTCCGAGCCCGCTATTTTGTTCGACAAATGGGCAAAGGGCACAATGACAATTTTTTCCTTTCCAACCTCTTTGCACATTTTGACAGCCTCCTCAGAGAGGCCGCGTGCAACAAGGACAGGCTCGTCCTTTTTTTCAACGGTTACGAGTGCCACAATGCAGTCATCGCACTCCTGCCTTGTTTCCTTGAGCTCTTCCGGCGTTATCTTGCTTGGCCTGTTGGAAAAGCTGTCAAACTCTGTTGCGTAGCGCTTGCAGTGGAAGAGGAGGGCTTTCGTTTAAGACACCTATTTTTTCTTCTTTAGCCGCAAATCCGGCTTGTTGCCGTTCCGGCAACGCCCGTTGCGCGTAGCGCAACAAGGATTGGGCCATCTTCACATCCTTCGGATGCTCGATGACCCTGTCATAATTACTTTTTCTTCTTGGCCGGCTTTTTCTTCTTCTTTGCGTCAATGATCAATTCCGAGGCAACCTTTAGGCCCTTTCTTAGCAGGCTTTCCTTTTTTGCACCGGCACAAATCATTTTGCCGTTCTTGAACAGCAGCAAAGTCAATTTGGGTTCGGCAATTCTCAGAATCGCGCCAGGAAACTGTTCCGGCTCATACTCGACATTGTCAAGGTCCATTGCTATCTCAAACAAATCCAAATTCTGGTTCAAATTGGCTGTTGCAACAAGGTTCACGACATTGTACTTCACAGTCCTCTGAACCTTTACTTCCTTTTGGATTTCGTGAATCAGCTTGCTTGCCTTTCTGATTGCCTGGGCAATCTGTTCCTCGCTGCTTGCTCCAGAACAGATGACCTTTCCGTTCTTGAACAAGAGCATGCTCACCTTTGGCTCCTTAAGCTTTAAAATCGCGCCAGGAAACTGTTCTGGCTCATACTCAATGTTTGAAATGCTTATCGCAAGATTGTAGAGATCGAGTGTCGCGTTCAAATTCGAAGAAGCAACAAGATTAACAATAGTGTACTTCACAAGGCATCAACTCCCAAGGCAAACAGACCCTCAAAAAAAAAGGTCTTTTTAAACCCAATTAAAAAGGGTTTCGGAAGGTTTAAAAAGCCTTTATATAGGGGCCCGCTGGCTGGCTTTGCTCTTTTCAAAATTTGCTCTCTTTTTTCTTAAAGAGCACTATCCACGCATAAATATAGGGTGCGGACAGTAACCATCCCAAGAATACGAAAATGCGGTAACTAACCAATTTGTAAAAGAAAGCGGATAAAAATGCTAAGCCAATCACCGCCAACAGTAAAGCAAAAGCAAGCCTTTTATTTCCCCTCATTTAATCACCTCGTACAGCGAGAAAGGAATCTCGTTTACTTCATAGACTTTGACAAGCCTAATCTCATCAAACATGCCGGGATGCTTTTCGTGGATAATTTCCTCATCCCGCTCAGAGAGAAGAAAATGGGTCGGCTTAAACTTTTCCAAGGGGTTTGTATCAAAATTGTCCCAGAGCGAAAGGCACTTGAACACAGTCTCTATGCAAAAAACTTCTACCCACTCGCCCAAAACCACACTGTTCTTTGGAATGTCCTCTGAAAACTGCTTTGAGGACTCGATTAAAGAGTGGCTTGGAGAACCAGCCCACTGGAAGAAGGGAACCATGTTTGAAAGCAAGAAAACGCATATAACGGCCAAAAAAATCCAACGCCTAGGTTTTTTTCCAAAAGAAAAATTCTTAAATTTGACAAGGCATGCAAGAGCGAAGAACACAAGCGCGAAAAACAATATGTTGACAATCGAGGACGAAATCGACTGGCTGCCAAAGTCCGATAAAAGAACAAACTTGTTAACCCAAAGCGAGGCAACAACGCTTCCTAAAGCACTCCAAACAAAAAATAGTTTTGAAAACCGCTTGTTAAAAAAATCTTGTTTTCCTAGCTTAAAACGCTCTAGCACGATCGCTGACAGGAAACACATCGGCGGCAGCAAAATAAGAAAATAGCGCGGTGGCTGGTAAGCCAGAAGTGAAATGCTTAAGGCACCGGAAAAGAGCCAGGCTCCCATCAACAGCAGGCCTCGCTCAGAAAGGAACCTTTTATTCAAAAACTCCCTTGTAACGAGCAAGAGCCCTGCAATGCTAAGGAAAAACAAGACAGCGGACTGTATAAGAAAATTATTTACAAAAAACAGCCCAATGCCTCGAAGCAACACAAAGGCGGAGGCGCCGAATTTTACCGGGGAAACATCTCCGGAAAAGTCAAAGAAACGCCAATCCAAAAAAGAGACCATTGCAAGAAAGCCGGCCACAAACAGTGAGAGGGTCAAGCCCTGCAAAAAACCTGGCTTGTTCAAACCTCTTTTCCTCGAAGAAAAGAAAGCAACAACCAAAACCGGGGTAAAAACCAACGCTGTTGGCTTAAACAAAAATGAAACAAGAAAGAACAGAACAGAGGCAACCCTAAGCATAAGTGGGGCTTGAGACTTTTCGCTTTTCACCCAACTAAACAGGGAAAGGAGCAAAAAGAATGTGATAAAGATTTCCATCAAGGCCATACGGCTGTACATTATTGCTGTATAAGAAAATGCAAAGAAAACGGTGGCCAGCATTGCAACTCTTTGATTTGAGACCTCTTTCGAAAGAAAGTAAAATACTAATAGGGACAGGACTCCAAACATGACGGACGCTAAACGAATCTGGAAATACCCGATGCCAAAAAGCACGAAAACGGATGAAAACAAAACCGTTGCAGCAGGACTGGTGTAAAACATATAGCCTTGTCCCAGAGGGCGAATGTTTCCAAACAAAACAAGGTTCCTGGCCTCAAATGCCCTCCAAGGGGTGTCAGTAATAACGTCGTGGCTCCAAGTCAAAGAGGGAGGTGGGTTGGCCGTCAAATACGTTACTCTAAAAGCAAATGCAATTACCAGGATAAGGATCAAAGCAATTTCTACCTTTTTCACTTTAAGCCCCCCTGTACTTTTTATAAATCTGTTTTGCTGTCTGCCTAAACCCAAGCCTCTTAACCAATCCAAAAACTTGACCAAGGCGAACGAAAGCCAAACCCACCTTGTGTCTTAGAACGTCTGGCGCCAACTGCAAAGAAAACCTAACTGCATTCAACAAGGGGTACAATGGTTTGGGCGCATAGCAATACATCCAAAACATCTTTTGGAACGCCTCAATTTCCACCCTGGAAATTGAATCCATTTCAAGAAAGCTCTCAGTGTAATAGTCGCTTTTTGGTTCCTCCCTCAGCCAGTTTTTCTGAACGCACAGCTCTCGCAGTTTGGTTCCCTTAAACGGGGCAAAAATAGTGGCTTGAAGGCTGGAAGGCTGGGTCAGCCTATTCAACTCTATTGTTTCCATTATTGTTTCCTTGGTCTCAAACGGGAGCCCAAGCATGTTAAAAGAATAGGTGTAAATCCCAAACTCTTTGGCAAGTTTGAACGCCTTGATTATGGTCTCGTTTTTTAGCTTCCTGTTTAACACGTCGAAACGCATTTTTTCATTGCCTGTTTCAATCCCGATAGCAATGCTGCTGCAATTAGCCATCTTCAGGTAGGTAAGAATTTCCCGGTCCAGGGTTTCAGCCCTGGTCATTATGCTAAAGGGAAGGTTAACCTGTTCCTTTAGGGCAGTGCAAAGCTTTTTGATGCGCTCTTTTCCAATCGTGAACGTCTCATCCCCAAAGTAAATCGAATTAAAATCTAGCTCTTTCCTGACCTTTTTTATTTCCTGAATGACGTTTTCAACGCTTCTAAACCTAACAAAGGGGGAACAGTCTTTGTATATTTCGTGAAGCTTGTGGTTGATACAATAACTGCATTTGAAGGGACAGCCTCTTCCCGTAATGAAAATCATTCCTGATTCGGATTCCAAATGCCTTTTGTCAAACAACTTCCTGTCTGGAAAAGGCAAGCTGTCAAGATTCTCGATGAGTCTCCTAACCGGATTTTTTACCACCTTGTTCCCTTC
>JAFCBY010000075.1 GCA_017610485.1 Candidatus Falkowiibacteriota bacterium | reverse complement strand
TGGCCTTGAGCGCTTTGCATACTCTACTGCGAGCTTGAGCTTTCTCTTGTTGGTGCCGTAAACCTTGAACAAGGGCTGCTTTTTTCCAATCATGTCGCTCTCTTCCACAAAGAGGAACAGGCCAGCGTTCTTGTCAGCGGGCGCGCCGGCCATTCTTGCAATAGCACTGCACTTTTTGACGTTGACCTTGTCAACACGGCCTTGCTCGCTTGCCAGAACCTCTCTTCCCTGCTTTGGTTCCGGAACCTGGCTGCTCTCTAGGGCTTTTCCGCCCTGTGCCTTGATTATCTGCTGCATTTTTTTCAAGGCCTTTCCGCTTGTAAGAATTTCTTTTGCCATGGCATATCCCCTTCTCTTGGCTGCCTTGCCGCTTAGCTCAAGCAGGGTTCCTGCAAGCTCACAGCTCTTTTGGGCAAGCTCGTCAAAGAATTGCCCCTCCAAAATCTGCATAACGTACTTTGCCTCAAGCGTTGGCCCAAAGGCGCGGCCGCAGGGCTGCGTGCCATCAGTCAAAAGCACCCTTACCTTCATTCCCAGTTTTTTTCCAACCGCGACAAATTTTCTGGCCATGTCCTTGGCCTTTTCCATTGCGTGAATCTTTACGTCTGGCCCGATTGGTAAATCAATTACCAAAAACTTGCTTCCAACGCTTGCCTTTTTTGCCATCACCGACGCAATTATTTGGCCTGGTGGATCCAGAGAAAAGGGGTGCTCTATCTTGATTATTTCGTCGTCAACCGGCGCAAGGTCTAATGCCCCTCCCCACGCCATTACTCCTCCCAGCCTTTCGGTAATGTCCTTAATCTTGTTGATTGGCATGCTCACGTTTGCCAACACCTCCATTACGTCGGCTGTTCCGGCGGCAGAGGTAATGCTCCTGCTGCTTGTCTTTGGGATATAGCATCCTGCAGCCGCCACTATTGGCACAACAATCATTGTGGTCCTTCCATTAGTACCGCCAATGCAGTGCTTGTCAACAACCGGCTTTTTGGAAATCCTTAACTGCTTGCCATTTTCCGTCAATGCTTTGGTCATTGCAACGGTCTCACCTAAGGTGTAGCCGCGCATGTAAACAGATGCAACGAAGACTCCGCTTTCAATCTCACTCAGTGCGTTTTCCCCCATATCTTTGACAATTTCCTTTATTTCCTGCTCACTCAATTCCTGCCCGTCAAGCTTTTTCTTGATGGAGGCAATGGATGCAGGCTTTGGCACAGGCGTAACCCTGACCCTTTCACCCCTGTCGAGGGAAAGCTTTTCTTTCAGGTCGTGAAACACGCCAAGCTGGTTTGACTTGACCATTGTCTTGGTTACGTCCACCACTGTGACAATCTTCTTGTTCCTGCCAATAACCTTGAGTTCAATGCGGTCAAGCGGAAAAACGCCGAGCTCGACAGCATCCTCATAGTTCATTACGCATATCATGCGCCTGGCCTCAATGTCAAACGGCTTTATCGACATTATCTGGCTGTAGGCGCTTTTCTTATCTTCCATCCCAATCAAGGAAAAATAAGTCGAAGGATGTATTTAATCCTTTTCACTTGGTGCTAGAGTTTGCTTGTCAGCTCTTCCGCGGCCTTTGCCCTGTCCTCTTCCTTGTAGATGCCCCTGCCGACAATTGCGTGCCATCTCTGGCCAGCGGCCTTTGCGCTCTCGCTGAGCTCGCCGCCCTGCGCAACCAGGCCAGGGCTGTACAAAACAGGCTCAATTCCCTTGCCTTCAAAGAACTCCTTGTATTCTTTTATCTTCTCCGGCTTGTTTCCCGGGACAACAAAATCTGTTACGCCTGCCTCAATTGCTGTCGCGTACATTTTTTTTGGGGCAGCATCATCTATGAACCCGCCATCTCCCTTGAGGTATGCCGGATGCGTCATTTCCCCTCCGACAATGACTCCGAGGCCCTTGGCCTTTGCGGCTTCAATCCAGGCCTTTTCTGTTTCAGGACCTGCCTGCGGAAAGAAGATTACTGCGTCAACGCCTGCCTCGCTGCACACTGTTGCAAATTTTTCGCCCATTGCAGGAATGTCTGTTCCTGCCTTCTGGTGGTCGTAGATAATCGGCTTGTCACTGAACTTCCTTATCGCGCTTACCACGTTTCCCAGGCCAAAGCCAAGGCCTAGGACAAACCCAACCTTGTAGGCCCCAATCTTCTTGACCGGGGCGGTTGCCTTTACCAATTCCTCCAACTCCGCCAGTGTCGCAACATCGCATGCCGGAATAACGCTTTTGTCCAACTCAATGATTTTATTCATTGACCTCACCCTCATGTTTTTTGCTCCAGCCCTCTGCATCTGCAAAGTATTCCTTAATTGAGTCAAACTGCTCTTGCGATATTTTCTTGCTCTTTAAAAGGATGTCAAGTATCTCGGTCATGGTAAAAACTGAGTGCAGGTCGTATCCCTTTGACTTAAGATCTTCCTTGCCGCCCTGTTCCCTGTCAACAAGAACTGCAATGTCCTTTACAACAAGCCCTGCTTCCAGCAGTGGCGTTATTGCCTCAAACTTGCTTGTTCCCTTTGTAATAAGGTCGTCGTATACAAGAACGGTTTCCCCTTTCTCAAATTCGCCCTCAATCTGCTTCTTTGTGCCATACCCTTTCTGCTCTTTTCTTGGGTAAACCATTGGATAGTTGGACAAAAGGGATATTGCGGTGGCAATTGATATTGCGGCTGTCAAAGTGCAGTGGCTTTTCCAGCCTAATAAGCTCTGATGCAACATTTCTCAAAGTGTTTGGGTGGGACACAAGAATCCGCAGGTCAATGTATATTGGGCTTAAAAGCCCGCTCTTGAGCTCGAAGCACCCAAACTTCACAGCCCCAATGTCAAACAACTCATTGCATAACCTTTCTTTTGAATCCATTAAAATTCCTCCCAAACTCTTTAACCGTCATAAATTGACCTCGCCCCTTCCGGTGTTAGGTGGCGGGAAACTTTATACTTTCCAATTGTCTTTTTGCCCCCTGTAATGGTGACAAGCATATTGGCCTGTGTTTGTCCTGTGACAGTAAATGTCAAGTGTCCGCTTTTCGCATTCTGCCCCTTTAGTATGTTTTCCAAAGCAGCAGTGGGAATTTCAGGGTTGTGCTTGTATCCCCTGTAATCCGGTTTGCCTATTCGGCTTGCCCTCGCTTTTGAAAGTCTTCTTCCATCGGAGTCCCTTTCCGTAAAAGAGCTTAGTACACCATGCTCTCCTTCATAAATTTTTTTTATTGTCCTTTTCTCAAAATCAATTAGAAAGAACCCAAAGTGCTTTCTGTATTTTTTTTTGGTTGTCAGGTCTGCCCCAACCATTGCCTCGAAAACAAGCTGCTTGTCGTTTGACCTTGAATAGTCCTTAACAAAGGAGTATGCACCAATCTCTGCCTTTCCAGCCCTCTTAAGGTCGTTGAATGCCTTGACAGTGAGGTCTGGCCGCCATCCTCCGCCCACGCGCTTGAGTTCAACCCACTGCCTTTGCTTTCTTGGTTTGGAATGTCCTATCCCTTCCACTCCAACAGGCTTTCCAACGCGCTTTTCCTGTTTCCGTTGCCGGTTTTCCCGTTTTATTCTGTCCCTGTCCATCTTACTTTCGGTTACTTTTTGCCTGTGCGCTTTTGCCATTCAAACAACAACTCCAAGTTTCACTAAAATTTTCCGTTCTTGAAGACAACTTTGCCTCCAACAATTGTGTAAATTGCCTTCCCCTTCAATTTCATTCCTGCAAATGGCGTGTTTCTGCCTTTGCTTTCAAACTTGTCTGGGTCAACTGTTTCCTCTGCGTTAAGGTCAATTATTGTAATGTCTGCGTCCTTTCCCTCTCCAAGTGTTCCCTTTTCGAGGTGCAAGATTTTTGCAGGGTTTATTGTCATTTTTGCAATTGCATCTTCAAGCGAGAGCACCTTTTTGCCAACAAGGTTTGTTAGAACAAGCGGCAGCGTAGTTTCCAGGCCAACCATTCCGTTTTCGCAGTACTCAAACTCATAAAACTTCTCAACCCTTGTGTGGGGGGCATGGTCTGATGCAATAACCCCTATTGTCCCATCCTTTAGGCCCTGTTTAACCGCTTCCAAATGCTCTTTTCCGCGAAGTGGCGGGTTTACCTTTGCGTTTGGGTCATAGCCCCTAACTGCCTCGTCAGTAAGCGAAAAGTAATGCGGACAGGTTTCCCCTGTTACCTTTGCACCCTGTTCTTTTGCAAGCCTTATCAAATCAACGCTTCCAACTGTGCTTACGTGGCAAAAGTGAATTGGGCAGTCGGCAAGTTTGCTCAAAATTATTTCCCTCGCAATCATTACTTCCTCCGCTGCGGCGGGCTTTCCAGGCAAGCCTAACTCTGTACTTACAAGGCCTTCGTGCATCACGCCCTTTGCAGCAAGCCTTACGTCCTCAGAGTGTGAGAGAACAGGCATGTCCCACATAGTACAGTACTCAAGCGCCTTTCTCATGACGTTTGCGTCCTGAATGTCGGCGCCATCATCGCTTACTGCAACGGCCCCTGTTTTTTTAAGCTCGCCAATTTCGGCAAGCTCGTGCCCTTCCCTCTTTTTGGTAATGGCTCCGACAGGAAGGACATTTACGACTGCTTCCTTTCTTGCCCTGCTTAAAACAAATTCAATAACCGTTTGGTTGTCGGCGTCAGGAGTCGTGTTTGGCATTCCAACAATTGTTGTAAAGCCTCCGGCCGCAGCAGCCCTTGAGGCTGTTGCAATTGTTTCCTTGTCCTCCCGGCCAGGCTCCCTCAAATGAACATGCATGTCAATTAGGCCCGGAGTTACAATATGTCCTTTCGCTTCAATTGTTTCGTCTGCCTTTTCCTTTATGCTTTCTGCAAGCTTTGCAATCTTTCCGTTTTCCACGAGCACATCCATTTTCTTATCCACTTTGTTTGCCGGGTCAATTACCCTGCCTCCCCTAATCAAAAGCTTGGTCATCTGCGTTCCCCCCCAAGCAGCAGGTATAAAAGTGCGAGCCTTAGTGCAAAGCCGTTTTCAACCTGTTCTTCAACAACACTTTGCGGGCCTTCCATTACCTCTGTTCTCAAATCAATTTCCCTGTTAATTGGGCCTGGGTGCATTACTATTGCGTCCTGCTTTGCAAGCGCCAGGCGGTCCGGAGTAATGCAGAAACACTTGCTGTATTCTCTAACTGACGGGATGTCTGCCCCTGCAGCCCTCTCCAATTGAATCCTCAGGGCATAAACAATGTCAACGTCCTTTATTGCTTTTTCAAGGTTGTGGTAAACCTTGCATTTGAAAACCTTTTCAAGCCCGTGCGGCATTAGGGTTGGCGGCCCGGCAATCCTTGGCTCGACCCCAAACATGTTTAGCCCCCTTATAAGCGAGCCCGCAACCCTGCTGTGCTTTACATCTCCAACAATAACAACCTTTTGCCTTTCCATAGCGCCCTTTTTTGCCTGCATTGTGTAAATATCAAGCAGCGCCTGGGTTGGGTGCTCATGCCAGCCGTCCCCTGCACTAATCACAGGCGCCTTTATTTGGTCTGCAATCATGGCAGGGCTCCCGGCCCTTGCATGCCGCAGTATTATTATGTTTGCATGCATTGAATCAAGCGTTCTTACAACATCATTTAGGCTTTCCTTTTTCTTCTGCATTGTGCTGCCTGACCCGCTTACGTTTATTGTGTCAATGCTTAGGTTTTTGCCTGCGAGTTCAAACGAAACCCTTGTCCTTGTGCTTGACTCAAAGAAGAAGTTAATCTGGCTCATTCCCTTCAGGAGATTTATTTTCCTGTCTGGCTTTACAATGAATTCCTTAAACAAGTTTGTGCAATCAAAAATCAGCTCTATGTCCTCGAGGGAAAGGTCTTCAATACTTACAACGTTTTTGACAGAGAGCTTTCTCTCGCCAATAAGGTCTATCAGCCTTTTTTCAAAATCGTCCTGCCAAATGGCAACATCTTGCCATAGCTTTTGTCGCTTTGGATGCACCTATTCCCCACCTAAAATTACTTCCTCAATTACTCTTTTAAAGCATTGCAGAACCCCAATCAAGGGGGTTCTCTTTTTATTCCTTTTCAGCCTATTTTTCTTTTTTGCGTTCATACTATTTTTACCTGTTTTACTCCATGAAATTCCTTTACTCGGCCTTTTTTTGTGCTTTAATGTTCTAATTTTATCAGCCCGTCTTTTTCCACAACCTTTCCGTGCTCTCCCAACTCTTTTTTGATATTTCGCAGGTTTTTTTCTCGCAGTTTTTTTGCTTTCTCTTCCCATTTCGCAGATTCGGGGTTTCCGAGCTTTTTAAGTATTCGGGATTTAAGTCCATAGTACTCAAAGTGTTCGAGTTTTTCCTTTTCAGCAACGACAATGCATTTTTCTATTGTATCCAAAGCTTTTTCCTCCTTTCCCTCATAGAATTGCACTTGAGCGTCATAAAACCACATATGTGGATTGCTTTTGTTCATTGCCTTGAGGTTTTCAATAAGCTTTTTGGCTGTTTCAATATCTTTTTTTATTAAAAAGCATTCTATTTCAAGCCCGAGAACCATCTCTTTTGTTTTGCTATCCAAATCCATGTTTTTTAATTGCTGAATCTCTTCCAGCGATTTGTCGCCATTCTTTTCAAAACTCGAATCCATCAATTTCATCAACCCTGCAGAAACTTTTTCGGCATAAAATTCTTCCCGACTAATCCAAATTTTTTTTAAAAAATTTTCCAGCCTTTTCCCATCGAGCTTTCTGGTTTTTTCAACTAGGTCTTTGTAGGACTCATTGTTCAGCAAGAACAGTAGTTGCGCTTTCATTATTAGGAAGCCAAAGCAATCGGGGTTCATCTCCAGTGATTTGTTTATACTGTCCAGGGCCGCTTCCAGATTTCGCCTTACAAGAAACAGTTCTGCCTGGTGAAAGTAAACAAAGGGGTTGTGCGGGTTGATTTTGCTGCATTCTCGCAGTATTAGCTCAATTTCCTCGAACTTACCCAGGCCAGTCAGGGCTTCAACTTTTAACAGCAGGGCATCATCATTCTCAGGATTAATCCTGATTAATTCATTACACATCTCAATCGCTTCAAGGAATTCCTCTGCCTCAACAAGGCTTACAGCCTCTTCGTACAGATAGTCTTCTTCGGCGTTATCCTCGCTGTATTCCAGCGCCCTTTCACCCATTTCCGCAGGCGTTTTTCCAGTGTCAGACTGCTTTCTGACATTATTGTACCAGAAGCCAAACTCAATCATTTGCTTCTGTTCTTCGTCATCATTTTTCGGTTTTGGCTTGTTCTTGAAAAACTCGTCCCAAGCCAGCTCATATTCAGAAAAACCGCGACTCATTTCTTCCTCCAATTTCTTGTTCTTCTTTACCATTACACCACCTCCAAATCACTTCTGCCTCCACTCAGCAAACTCCCTCAAGGAAACAACCTTTCCAGATTTTAACATTGCAGACTGGCCAAACTCTTTTATCTGCCTTAAATAGGTCGAAGAAAAAACAGGGCCATCTTTACAAACCAAAAACTTTCCAATTGCACAAGCACCACAAATTCCCAATGAACATCGCATCCATCTCTCCAAATTCAGCTGGCACTCCACCTTTGCCTTCTCACAAACCCCAAACACTGCTTTTAGCATGGGTTCAGGCCCGCAGCCAAACACCAAATCGAATTTCTTTTCCCCAAACAGTCTTTCAAGCACCCTTGTTGTAAAGCCCTTTTCCCCCAAAGAGCCATCATCAGTTGTTATGTAAAATTCCTTTGTGGTTTTTGCCAGCCTTTCCTTGAACAGGCATTCCTTGCCTGTCCTTGCGCCGTTGATTACTGCCAGGTCCACGCCCTTGGCTGACAATTGCTCTGCCAAAAGCAGGAGGGGCGCGGCGCCGCAGCCTCCTGCCACAATGCACGCGCTCTTAACCCTTTCAAAATCAAAACCGTTGCCGTAGGGCCCGCGAATGCCAATCTTGTCCCCTTCCTTCAGGCCGCACATTGCCTTTGTGAACTTTCCCTTATACTGAACAGTTATTGCGCATTCCTTTCCTGCCGCAGTCAGGGTAAAGGGCTTCTCGTCCAGGCCTGGCAGCCAGGCCATTGCAAACTGCCCTGGCCTTGCGTCCATTGAATAATCTAAGTAATAGGTCTTAATGCTTGGCGTCTCCTGAACAATCTTTTTAATCGCAACCATTTTCGGCAATTCACTCATCTTTTTCCCTCCAGTTTCCCAATCAACGCAGGCAGTTCTCCCAAGTCCTTAAAAATAAAGTCTGGCTTTGCCTTCTCCAGCTTTTCCCTGGAACCATAGCCGCACAAGACGGCAACGCTTCTGATTCCGGCCTGCTTTGCTGTTTCCACATCATGCACCATGTCCCCCACAAAAAGGGTTTTCCCCTTCTCAATCTCGTGTGC
>JAFCBY010000074.1 GCA_017610485.1 Candidatus Falkowiibacteriota bacterium | reverse complement strand
CAATGACAGATACATTCTCCTTTATGATTCCAATCTTGGTTTCGGAAATCTGCAGCAGCTCTTTGTTCAAGTTGCTTCTTTTGCTGACCCCAATTACGAACGATGCGCCAAACCGCTTCATTTCCGCCACGGTTTTAATAAAGCTTGACTGGATTGGGTTGTTTTTTATCAAAAATATTTTTTCAATGTTCGGAATCGCAATCAATAGCCCGGGTTTTCCCGTCTTTCCGTGCTCTTTTATAGCCTCAAGCAGTTCCTTTGTCAGGCTATCCAGCAGGAATGTCAAAGCTCTTGGGTCAAGCTCCTCTAGGTGCACAATGCTTGTCCTGCCGATTTTTTCAAACCAGCTTTTGAGCATTTCCTCAACGTTTGTTTCGCCCGCAAACATTTCGGGATAAATCACTTCGGCAAGCTTGACAATCCTTTCAACCCTTCTCTTCAAAAAAGAGTTCTCGACCGGCAGTGAATCAATGCTTCTTATCAGCTGGGCAGTGCTCTCAACCTTTTCCTTTTCAAGGCCTGCTTTTAGCACGGCTTCGGCCTCCTTGCTGCTGCAGCCAAACAGGCTTAGGAAGCCCGCTGGCTCAAGCTTGTTCAGGTTGACCTTGACACTCTTTCCGGGATAGAAATCTTTTGTCGGAAAACCAATCGGGCTGATGTTAATGCCCTGGTTCTGAAGCTCTGAAATCTTCTTTGTGGGATGGCTTAATCCCACAAAGTCGTTTCCCCCGTCGAACACCACTGACGGAATGTTTGCAAGCAAAAAGCTTTCGACAAGCACTTGAATGAACTGGTTCCTTTGGTTTTCCTTACCCTCACTAACCAATATCCTTTGAAAAAGCTGCAGGGGTTCCCTAATCTGCTTTCCCTCCTTTGTCATGCCAAGCATAACCGCTGCGCCGGCGCCCTCCTTTTGAATGCTTGCCTCCTCCGCTTCCAGGGCCTTTGTTTCACGGTCCCTTGCAAGCATCGGGATTAGGATCGGCTGGCTGAAAAACGCTTTTTTCACTGCATGGCTGCTTTTTCCAAGGGGCTTGAGTTTCAACTCAAAGGAGTGGGCAACGTCCTTTGTCTTTTTGCCAACCCGGTCTAGCTCTTCCAAAATCCGGTCAACGCCCTTTGCAACCTCTTCGTCCACTGCCTTGTTGTATGCCTGCTTGCTTGCCAGTGCCAAAAACTGTATTGTTTTCTTTCCGTCGTGCCTTGAGAGTGCTATGGCTTCCCTTTGCAGGCTTTCGACAAAGGTTTCTATTTCTCCAACCGTGCTGTAAACGGAAAAGGCCTGCATTATAACTCCTGTGATTTCCTCGCCTTCCTTTTCGTAGATAAACACAAGCATTATCTCGTCAGGATTTGACAAAATCTCCATACCATGCCCTTGAAAGCTTCCCTCAAAAATAGTTTTCCAGGGACCGTTTCTCAAACCAAATTTCATAACCAAAACCCTCTTTCCAACTACCAATAACCTATTTAAACCACTTAGAACTATGGTATAAGTGGAATAAAAGAATTACCTTTGAGTGTTTAAGATGGTTGACAAGGAAATTGTGCTCGATACAGTAAGAAAGATGTATGAATCAGGCATTGATGACGGTGTCGTGGAACAAACTCTGAAGGACATAGGCCTTGGCCCTGAGGAGATAAGGCAGTACATTGCTGAGGCAAAAGGTGTTTCTGGGGACGTTGAACCTGTTTCAAAGCCTGAACCAAAGCCCTTGGTGCAAAGGCAGGTGGCCGCAACCGAGCACTCAGACCAGGCTGCACTGCACCAGACAACTCACATCGCCCTTGAAGAGCAGTCGGCAAAAACGGCAGAGCTCCTTGGCAAAATAGAAGCCATGGAAAAAAGGCTACAAGGCGGCCAGGCCACAGGGGCAGAGCCGCTGTCCGCAGTCGTCAACCAGCGGCTTGCAGGACTTGAAAGCCAGCTTCGCGACCTAAAGGCAGAGCTTGGCGCAACCCGCGCCATAATGGAAAAAATCCTCGAAACCGACAGAAAGGTTTTGACCAGGCTCTAATTTATTTGAATACTTGTTTGAACCAGTTGGCCATGCGGGGTCTACTTGAACACTTTTTTGAACCAGTCGATTATACTCTGCGAGCCAGTTACAGCAACTGTTCCAGGCCCCTTTCCCTTGAACCTGTGTTTGTCTTTTGCATACAGCTGCTGCCCAATCAAACCCGCGGCATTTCCAAAGCCTGCCTCGGCAACATCCAGGCCAGGCGTTTCCGTTTCGGATTTTCCGACCTCCTCCGTAATTCCCTGGGTTAGGGCAGAGCTTGTTTCAACAACTGCCTTTTTCGTTCCCTTAAAGAACCATGTTAGGCCAACAAGCAGGGCCGCGATAAAGCTAATGCCTGCCAGCAAACCCTGGTCAAAGAACACGAAGAAAAGCCCTGCAATGAAAAGCATTGCCGCAATGTAAAGCAATCAAAAGCCTCCTGCCAATTTCCTGGGCTCCTTTCCAGAGCCAATTCCGTGCAATTCAGAAGCCTCCGCCAAAGCCTATGCCGCCCATGTCCCCGCCGCCGCCAAACATGTCGCCATAGCCCGCCGGCTGCTCCTGCTTTTTTCCGCCAAGCACAACGCTCAAGATAATCAACCCGAACAGGACAAAGGGCCAGTATGCCATCAGCAGTTCATTTGCAAACAGCATGATGCCTGTTGCAACAATCAGCAGAATGGTTGCCGTCAAATCCCTCATGGTCAAAATCATCAAAGTCACAATGGCAAAAATCATCCAAATTTGGTTGAACTGAACTGCTATCATCATCAGGATGATTGCAATCATGAAGGTAAATGTATCCATGTCACATCACTTGAAGGCATCCACCTTTTCAAGAATTCCCTTTCCAAAGACTGCAAACAGGAAGATTGCAACCGGTACCCAGACAAGAAACTGGAACTGGAAGAAGGTCAGGTAAACCACAATAACCGCAAAGAGAACCGCAAGCTTTGCGCTTCCCAAATTCTTTTTCGCCCAGCCAAAAATCCACACCATATAGAACAGGCTGAGCACAATCCAGAGATTGCTCTCCAGCGAAGCCAAAACAAACAAATCCATTCAATTCACCAAAAATCTTATGTCCTTCAAGCCTCTTAAATTTACCCCTTTCTCATCCCCATTCCAATTCCGAAGATAATTATGCTGAACACCTGCAGTGACAGCAGGAAATACAGGGCAATATAGGCCGCCGCAGTGAAGTAAGCCCACTTTATGACAAGGAGGTAAATCAGGACGCCTGAAACAATTATGGTCGGCATCCCGCTTCCAAGATAGCCCCTGACCGTGGTAAAAATCAGGAATGCCAGGATGATCCTGATGATTATGTCGGCCATCGGGAAAAAAACCATTACCATTGGCGGAATCGCAATCACGACAACCAAGGCCACCATTATCAGGAGAAAAATCTGCAGCATTCCCTGTTCGTTCATTCAAACCACCGTGAAATTCCTACCACCATTACATGGGCGGTGGAAGCCTCCCGCCGCCAGGCGGCTTGTTGAAAAGCTTCATTCTCTGGTTTACCCCGCCCTGGCTGCTCATCTTGGCCTCGGCCGGGCCGCCTAGCCCGCCGGCGGCAAAGCCCGGGAACACAAAGAACAGGTCTATGAAAATGCCTGCAAACCCAAGCATTAACAGTGTCATAAGCACGTAAACCCCTCCAAAGAACCAAAAGGCATCAAACAAAATAAACCAGCTGAGCCCGACAATCAATGCAATTGCCAAAGGCCCCTTTCCCAAATGCATCACAACCCAGGAAACGATTGTCAAAAGCACAAAAATTTTCAGGGCAAGAATCATGTCAGAGAAAAATTCGCCAATCTGCAATTGTTTGCCTTAGCCATTATACCCCCGAAATTTTGGCAGGAAAGCTTTTTTTTTTTTTTTTTCAAACTGTGTGGGGTTGTGTGTAGTGACAAGGGGTTGTGTGTAGTGACAACTAAAGGAATAGTACATTGCTTAATTTTTCAAAGTGCTGGTCGCCTGTTACTACCTTTGCATTTGCCTTTATTGCTGTTGCAAGTATTATTGCGTCTGCCAGGCCAAATTTCGTTTTGTGTTTTTTTCTGACCTCGTTCTTTATTTTCCCTGCTTCTATTGCCAGTTGCTGATTCAAGTTTGCGATGGCAGTTTTTGAAATTATAAAGGCAAGGTCGCTTTCCCACTTCGGTATTGCCTTTCTCTCGTAGATGTCTGAAAGCTCAGCCAATACTATTGTTGGAGTTATGGCTTTTTCCTCTTCGACGCAATTCCTAACCATTTCTCCCTTTTTTGTGCCCCTGAAGTATTCGACCCAAGCAAAGGTGTCGATTAAGTAGTTATAGCTCATGGAAATCTTCTGCACTGCGTTTGAATTCGCCCATCTTTGGGTGTGACCCAAAAAGGCTTTTTGGCATTTTCATTTCCTTCTTTATCATTTCCTTTATCAGTTTGTCGTAAGAGCTTACCTCATACTTGCTCTTTAATTTCTCTAAAACCTGCACGGTTTCTTTTTCTAAAGGAATTGTAGTCTGCATAAAGCTCGCCTACATACCTATAGTTATAGCTATATATAAACCTTTGTTTGGCGCTTAGCTTGAAAATCAGCTGCCATACCCTATACAGCTCTGCTCTGCGACAAGGCCCTGCTCAATGTTTTGGATGCTGGAGTGGTTGCCCTGCTTCTCATACAGACTCTTTGGATTCCACCAAAAGGCCGTTCTCACGCCGGTACTTATAACACAGATTTCGCCCTGTTTCACCAGCTCAAACATGTCCTCCATGCTGTCAACATAATCATGGCCCAAAACGCTGTTGTGGGTCATTCCAGCAATGCCGTTCAATTCAACTGTCTGCTGCGCGCTGGCGTTTGCGGTCATAAACCTCAGTTCGTCTGGCTTCAAGGCCTTCAGCGTGAAAAGGCTGTCAATAGGGGTGTAAAACACGCTCTTCAAATACACGTCCCCGCCGTAGTCTGCCTTGGTCCAGTCAACAGCGTAGGAAAACTGCCAGTTTTCCAAAGGATCGGCCTGGTTTGCCTCCCTGTCTGGCGTAAAGTCAAAGGCCTGCACTACCGGAACGCCTGTGTAGTCAAGGCACTGGCCTGCCCCGTCCCAGAATGTCATGTTGTCGCCAGTTTCAACAGGGACGCCTGCGTCCCTTAGCTCGTAGTATGCCGAGAACGGCTCAAGGCTCTTCTCGTGGGACATCTTCATCATAACCGGCGTGGCATAATTTGGGTAGAACAGCAGGTCCTTTTGGTTGGCTTCGCCGCTTTCCTCAACGCTAAGGATAAAACCCCTGTTGGAGGCAGTTGTATTTATCCTCTTGAAGTCCGTGACCATGTCAGTGTTCACCCTCATTGAAGGGGTGCTGCCTGCAATATTCATGGTCTTAACAAGCTCTGGTGCCTTTGTCACAAGCACCTCGTTTGAGGCGTTCTGGTAATCTGTGCCATAGCCCTGCCTTCCGTTGGGAGTATCAACCCCAATGTTTCCGTTAAACGGCATATAGTAGAATATGTTGTTGGGGTAGGCGCTCCTAAGAAGGTAGAACTCGACCTTTACCCTTGCGTCCGGCTGTCCATAGGCATCAAACATGTCCCAGTTCCCGCCAACAAAGTTGATGTCCAAAAGCACATCGTAAAGGCCTGCGTTTGGAAGCTGTGTGGAGTCAACAAACCGCCTTGTGAACTGCAAGTAGAACGGGTCTGCAAAGTAGTCTGCAAACTTTCCGTCCGGGTTGTCTGAGAACCAGTCCGGAGAATTGTAGAAGTCCTTTGTAACCGAGTACTCTGCAAAGTCCTTTTGGAAGTCCTCACTGAATCCGTCCCTCATCAGGTAGGCCTTGAAATATAAAATCTCGCGCAAAGCATTGGCATTTGGGATTTCAGGGGTCCAAACAACGCTGTCTGACTCCTCTAAGAAATACAAAATTGATGGCTTGCCGTCTAGAAGGGCTGTGTTCTGCTTTATCCAGCAATCTTCCTGCGTCGGCTCTAATATTCTAAAGCTGCCAACAAAGCCGTTCCTGTCAACAATGCCCTCCTGGCCGTCAATGTTGACTGAAATGCTGTAATACTGGCTGCTTTGCGCAAGGCCCTCAAAGGTGCATGTCCCCCTCTTGCTCTGCAGGCCTCCAACACTGTATTCCCTTTCGCACAGTGTCTCACTCGGCGCCATGCTCACACTGTCAGGTGGATCCAGCTGAACCGTTACATCCACTGTCTGTGTTGACGTAATGTCATTCTCTATCTCAAAGGAAACCTCGAGGTTTGTGCCGCTCATTGACGGGATGGCCTGGCTAAGCCCAATGCGGTCCTCGGTAACTTCCCTTGTGCTGTACTCGTTTTGAAAGGCTTCTATATACCTTTCCATTGGGCTTGTTGGGCAGACAAAGTTTCCCCTGTTTATTTCAAGGAATGTGTTCAACAGGTGCAGCCTCTTGCTGATTGCCATGCTGAACTGGCTTGCGTCACAGTATATGTAATCCTCGTTTGTGTAGTCGCATGCGTCCCTGGCAATGCCTGTCTGGTCACTCCAGTCCCAGCTTAGCTTTGTCCTTGGCAAGGCTCCTGGCCCGGTCCTTCCAATCAAGGTTCCTTGCACGCACTCATAGGCATCATAGCTTATTGGCGGAATCTTCTGGGGAACGACCATTGTGTCGAACTTCAAGTGGAATTTCTGCTCGTAAAGAGTTACCTCCTGGTCCCTTACCTTGTAGGTGCCGAAGTCGCTGTTCTTTCCATAGTCCGTGGGTTTTGCGTGGTGGTGCTTGTTCGCCGTAACTGTTGCAACAGAGTAGGTCGGCTCAACCTCTTCAATGCCGAGGTTTTCAAACCAGACGCCGACCTCCTGCTTTTCGTTCGCTCCCAGAACCCTTGGATTGCTTGGCTCCCAGCCTGCGGCAATCATCGCATTGCTCATTCTAACATTGTCATAATCCTCCCTCAGGTTGATGACCCAGTCAGGAACTGGCTGTGTCAGCTCCTCATCGCATGGGTCATCCCCGAAAAGGCCTCCCAGAAGGCCTGCTATGACTGCAAGAACCACCATTATTACCAGGCAAGGCGGGCAAAATGCCATGCCCATAAAAGCAGGCCCCATGGTTGCAAATGTGCCTGCCGCTGCTGTTGCCCCTATTACAAATCCAACTCCTGCTCCTGCAAGGGCATATCCCTTATCAAAGTTCCCCTTTTCCGAGGCCTCGCCCCAGGCGCAGACGCTTGCCCTTACATCAACTTGTTCCTCAAGCTGTGTGTTGACAAGAACTGTGCTGTCCTTTGCGCCATTCCCAAGAATGGTGAATGAGTACTTGTCGAGGTAGAATGCCTCGTCGTCTCTTGGGTGGACTAGCACGTCAACTATGTGGATTAGCCTGTAGCTGCTTCCTGGCATTTTTGCGTAAACTGTCAGGCCGTACATGCCTGGAATTCCCCTTCTTTCAACCTGGATTTCCTTCGTTGCCTTGTCTGGGTTTAGGCTGAACTGTTCTGGGATAACGCCAATCTGGCCCTCTGGGGCTCCGCCTGAGCAGCCCCTGTCCCTATAGCATAGGTAAATGTCAAGCTCTGTTTCTCCGCACCTGCTTGTGTCAATTGAGAAAATGCCCTCGTCCTGGCTTGCCTTTATCTCAACCAGGTTTTCTGCGTCAACGTAGTCTATGCATTCCTCTAGGTTGACGATGTCAACAGCGGCCTTTATGGTCCTGGGGTCTGATCCAACGAACTGCAGGCCTGAGTCAGTGCTTATTTCGCCGTCAATGGTTACCTCAAACTCTGCTCTCTCTCCAAGGTGGCCTGCTTTTGGGGTGAATGTGAGGATTGCGTAGTAAACGCCCTCTGCGCTAATCCTGTCAAACAAGGGGGCCCAGACAAGGCTCCTTAAAACCGCGGTGTTGGATGCCCCTGTTTCCGCCTCTGTGACGCTTAGCTCAACCGTTCCAAGAACGTCGCTTGACCAGTGCATTTTTACCTGCAGGTTGTCCAAATCAACGAAATTTCGGCCACTCATGCAGTGGTTTTTTATCTCAAACTCTATGCTTGCCCTGTTCTCCTGAGTTGCCCCTCGCCATTCCCTCCTGCTTATGGTTATGCAGGGTGCATTGTCTGGCAGGCCTCCGATAGCAATGTTGACCTTGAATGGCACAATAAGGTCCCAGGTTGCGGCATTGTCCTCGCTTTCCACCTTTATCACGAATTCGCCCTCAATCTCTTCCTTGCCGTAGAGGTTGTAAACGGCGTTCTCGTTCAGCTTTACCTTGAACATCTGCAAATGCTGGATGTCAAGTGCCTTCAGGCCTGTTCCAACAAACTGCTGGCTGAAGTTCTCCATTGTCTGCTTGTCAAGAATGCCCCTCATATTTCCGGAAATTTGCACGTCCGAAATTGTAAGGTTTATTCCTGTCAGGTTCTCCACCTTTGAAACAAACTCATATTCTTTCCTGTTCCTTGTGTCAAGCCCTATCTCAAGCTCTTCAGGAGTGAATCTCAGGACATCGCCTGAAACAGCCAAGGTAATCGGATTGGCGTAGTAGCCTGGCTTTTCTGCCTCTATCTTCACGGTTGTGTTTGGAAGGGCAGCAGGCAGGCTAATTGTTACCTGGCCGTAGACATTTGTCCTGCTTGAGAAAAACAGCTCTGTTTTGTCCGAGTTGAAAACAGTTACCCTTACCAGGGCATCATTCAATTCAAATTCCTGTCCTTCCACCAATTCCTTGACCGTTATCTGCAGGTCTGTTGGCACATAGGTTGGAAGGATTTCTGGTGCAGCGTAAATCTTCATGTTGCCCTCCGAAATCACCTTGCCCACAATCTCTTTCAAGAACACAACCCTGCCGTCGGCAACCACTACTATTTCAATTGAGGCATTGCCAATCTGCGACGGAACAAAGTGGATCTCGCTCGAAATGCTTTTGCCCTTGGTGAAGGCGCCGAGGTCAATCCCCTCAATTTCCTTGGCGGAAAGCCCCTCTGCACTAATTTCCTGGGCTTGGGCGTTCTGCACGATGTAAGAGTCAACTGTTGCGCCGTCAACCTTTATCTGCAGTTCACTGTTCTCGTACTGCCTCAGGCTGTTATTGAGGATGGAGAATGTGAGCCTGTGCCTTGCCCCGCTTCTCATCTCATAGGGGTCATAAATGTAGAGCCCCTCGTCCTCATCCAGAATGCTTTCACCGCTGTAGCAAAAGTCTGCCTGGCATTCCGCATCCTGCCCCTCCAAAAAGGCGAGGTCAAGTGGTTTTGCATAAAGGGCTTGCTTGCCTGAAACGCTTTCCAAGAGGCCAAGGTCCAGGTCCTTTGGGGACCTTGCATAGTCTCCGCTCTCGTCAACAACCCACGCCCTGTAGTGCATTGGAAGCCTTGTGTATGGTGTGACCTGGCTTTTGATCCTGACCTCAAAGCCAACATAGTAGTTTCCTGGCTCAAACTTTGGCCAGTAAACGTTTACCCACTTTGCGTCCCCCTCTGTCAGGTTTTCCATGTCCTCTGCATAGCCTGTTGGCTCAGTGTAGGACGTTCCCTTTAGGGGCGCGTCAATGTTGCCTGCAAAGGAATTCCTTATAACCAGTGGGTCGTTTATCAGCAGCTTTTCATCCCCTACCCTGAAATGAATGCCACCCTTTTCATAATTGCCTTC
>JAFCBY010000073.1 GCA_017610485.1 Candidatus Falkowiibacteriota bacterium | reverse complement strand
GCAGCCGCCTGCCCCTGGCCGCCTGCCTCTGCCGCTTGAGCCTGCTGCTGTGCCATTGCCTGTTCCTGTGTCATGGCTTGCCCTTGTGGCTGTGCAGCTTCTGCCGCTATCTCCTTTTCCAGCCTTGGCTTTTCGTTTCTCCTGACAGCGGCCATTACAATATCTGGGTCCCTGTAGAATTGCGCAATTATTTTTCCTACGTCTATTACGTCCCTTACGTTGAATTTGCTGAGCCATCCTATAATCTGCTCCTTTTTGTCGAGCTCTTCCCTTATTTCCTGCCTGCTAAAGCCTGTGTGCAACGACAATTCGTCAAACAGCCTTATGCTTTCCCCATGCTTCACAACCTTGTCCTCGCTTCCCTTCCACCTGTAGAGCACGTTTGCCTTTACAGATTCTACGCCGCCCCTCCTTTCAGGGAGGAATTCCGCGACCTGCAGCATTCTTCTGACCCCAAGCCGCCTGTTCCTGAACATCACGACATTCAGGTGCACTGACTCAAGCATTGTTGGGGGAATGCTTACAGGCGGATTTATGAACCGCCTTATGGTCTCCTCTGCAGTGTTTGCGTGGAACGTGGTGTAAACACTGTGGCCTGTGTGCATTGCCTCAAACATTACCTCTGCTTCCTTTTGCCGCCTTATCTCCCCAACTATGATTCTGTCAGGCCGCATCCTCAGGCTGTTGACAAGCAGGTCAAGCATTGAGACTCCGCCTTTTCCCTCAGGGTTTGGCTCCCTTGTTGTCAGAGGGACCCAGTGCAGGAACGGCGGCAACATTAGCTCGCGCGTGTCCTCTATGGTGAGGATCCTGTGGTTTGGCTGGATAAACGGCATGCACACGTTCATAAAACTTGTCTTTCCGCTTCCTGTTCCCCCGCTTACAATCATGTTCATCTCGTATTCCATTGTCATCCAGATAAGGGCCATTATTTCTTTGTTTGCCGTCTTGTTGTTGACAAAGTCTGTCACAGTCCAGGGCTCCCGCCTGAATTTCCTGATTGTTATGGTGTTTCCACTGCTTGAAATCGGGAACAGCGTTGCGTTCGCCCTGTCCCCTGTGACAAGGTGTGCGTCCAGCAGCGGGCTCAGGATGGTTATCTGCTTTCCAATACGCCTTGCGATTATACTGCTGTAGTTTTCAATCTCTGCCTCGTCCTTCATCTGCACATTGGTCAAAAGCCAGCCGTATTTTTTGTGGTAGACCCATACAGGAGTGCTGCTTCCGTTTACCACAATTTCTTCAAGGTTTCCATCCCCTAGAAGGAATTCTATCTTTCCAAGGCCAAGCATTTCGCTTAGCAGAATTGCAATCAGGACATCCCTTGTCTCTGCCGAAATCTGGGGGAGCTCCCTTTGCATCATGGTTAGTGCCCTTGCCCTAAACTTTTGCTTTGTTTTTTCCACAAATTTTGCCCCAATGCGCTTTTCTGTCCTAATCGGGGTTTCACTCAAAACGTTTGCCCTGAGGTTGTTCAGCAAAGCCATTGTTCCTGGGCCGTAAGAGGGGAAGTTCAGGAAATAGCGCCTGACAAATGACCTGTCGTCATCAATTATGTTGACCTCGAGGTTTACTTGGTCAGATTCCACCAAGTAGGTCTCTATAACCTTTGCCCTTTTAAGGTGCTCTTTGTTCATCTCGTATTGAACCACTCAAATCACTTCCTTCCCTTCTTTGCCTTTTTCTTCTGCTTTTTCTGTTCATCTTTCCATTTTAGGTAACCGGGATAAACAAGCCTTACAGAGCCTATTGCCGGGTAGATAAGCTTTATCAGATGGTTGTTCTCCAGAATTTCGGCGCATTCCTGGACTTCCTTCTTCTTCATTCCAAGCTGGTTGGCGACATCGTTGAGCTTTACGCTGCCTTTCACCTGCACAAGGCTTAGGACTCGGTCAAACGTGGTCTCAATCCTTATCTTCTTTATCTCCTTTTCTTTCCCAATAATCTTTTCCCTTTTTTTGGACGTCAGGCCAATGCTTACATCAAAGGGTTTGAGGAGCTCTTGGGTGGACTGGCCCTTTTTCTCCTCTATCAAATTAATCAATTTTTGGAAATCATGAATCAGCTTGTCGCCGCTCATGGAATTTACCCTGTTTGAGATTGCATTGGCGGGAATGTGGTACTTCTTCATCAGGCCGTCAAGCTTTTTCTCAACCTTGTTGATCGACTTTTTGCTCAAATGGCCTTCAAGGGCCTTTTGCTTTATTATCTCATTCAGTTTTTTCTCCTCGTCTTTTTTCTTTTCAGGTTCACTTTCAGGGTCTTTTCCACCCGCTCTCTCAAACACCTTCTTCTTTATGTTATCAACAAACTTCTCAGGCAATTTTTTGAATCCCCTTGTCTCCCGCGATCCAACTGCTGGCCTCTCGATTATCCTTTCAGTAACCCTTGGCTCGGGTCCCCTTTTCGCTGTTGCCTCCTTGGTTACAGCTGCCGCCCTCTTTGTCGCAGCCTTCTCCTGCTTTTTTGCCCTTGCCTTCTCTTTTCTCGCAACCTTTTTCTCTTCTGCAACCTTTGTTTTTTCCTCAACAACTGCCTTTTTTGCCCTTGCTTTCTTCTCTTCCACTGCCTTCTTTGCTTCCGCTGCCTTTTCCATTGCTGCCTTGTCCTGTGCCTCGGTCTTTTTTTCCTCAATTTCCTTTTCCTTGGCCACTTCTACTTCCTTTTCCTTTGCTCCCACCGCTTTTGCTTTTTCTGCAGGCGCTTTCGTTTCTCCTACTTTCTTTTCTTTGGCGGTTTTTGCGTCAGTAGTTGTTTTCTTTGCTTCCGCTGCTTTTTCTGCAGGTGCTTTTGCTCCAGCCACTTTTCCTGGCGTGGGCGTTTCCCCTGTTATTGGCGGCCGTCCTCCAAACCTTTGCTTGCCTATCTTTTCAATCAGGTTGCTTGTCTTTTTCCCAAGGAAGTTGCCAAAGCCAGGGCCTCGGCTTGCAATCGCGCCCAATTTCCTGACACCCTCTGGCGTTATTCTTCCTGCTATCTCTCTTGGCTTTGTTGGCTCGGGCTTGAGGATTTTTTTCTTTTCCAAGAGCTTTCTTTGGATGCGTAGCTGGCTGAGTTTTGACTGGTACTCAAACATTTTTTCCCTGAACTGGCTGAAGCCAACCCTTCTTTTGTAGAACGCCAGCTCCAAATCCTTGATCATCGTTTGTTGTGACTTGATCTGGTCTTCTATTGAAAAGGTCTGCGCTTCTGACATGCTTTGATCTTTTCTTCCAATTGTGGCGGCGGCAACCTCGTCAGCCACGCTTTTCATCGCTTCAGCGATTTCTGCAACGTCCTTCATGTCCTTTATTCTTGACCTCTTCTTTGGCTTGCCCACAATTTCGGACTTTGGAATCTTTACGCCGGCCTTCCTGATTTTCTTCACGAGGGCTTTGCTTTCCTTTTTCTTTTTCACCCCTATTTTCTTTAGGCTACTAATCTGCTTTTCAACATCGGCAAGCTTTACTTTGTATTCCCTTGCCTCGGAGTAAAGCACCTTCTTTCTTGCCCTGTCTTTTACGTTAAGTTTTCTCCTCTTCCCTTTCTTCTTTAGCTTGTGCAGAACTATCTTTTTTCTGCGCTGCCATCCCTTTAGGGCTGCTCGCCTGTGCTGTAAAGCGTCTCCAAACCAGCCCCTTGCCTTTCGCTTTATGCTTTCTTTTTTGAGTGCTGCCTTAATCTCCTTGGTTGAAAGCTTCTTCAGCTCGGAAACGCTTTTTCCTGCAAGGCCTGGCTCTCCGCCCAAAAGCGTTTCAAGCTCTGCTGGCTTGAGCTTGGACAGCTTAATCCTCTTTGCCTTCTTGCCTTTCTTTCCGGCAGGCGCCACCCCTTTCCCTGCCTTTTCAGCACCTGTGAGTGCACTTGGAAGAAACGCAATCTTTTTGGGGATGCTCAGTGTTGCTTCATCCCCTTTTTTCTTTGGCATGGCCATTATCTTCTCAGACCATTTGACGCCCTTTTTTGCTGCCGCATTCCCCTTAATTTTTTTTGCCGGCTTTTCCCCTGCCTTCTTTCCGCCGATTTTTTTTTCTGGTCTTTTCCATACTTCTGCTGCTGGTTTTTTTTTGAAGGGTTGTTTTTCTGGTCTTTTCCATACTTCTGCTGCAGGCCTTCTCTCAAATGCCTTAGCCTTCTTTTTTTCCTCTATCTTTGCGAGGTACTTGTCGATTTTAAACTGTGCCGGCTTTTCACCAGGTTTTGCCTTTATGTCCTTTGCAAGGGTCTTGAGTGTTTGGTCAAACTTTTTCTTGATAGGTTTTGCTTTTTCTGGAAACTTGGTTGTTCTGCTAGGCATTTCTTTTTCAAAGATTCTCTTTCCCTCTTTTGCAGAGATCGAAACCTGCTTTTCAAGCGCTTTTTTTTCCTTGGTTTTTCTTCCAAAACCAATTCTCTTGAAGGCATTCCTCATTGCCTTGGCTATCGGGTTGGGCTTTCTTTCCTTTTTTGCGGACTTTGACTCAATTGATTTGAGGTATTCTTTCCAGACTTTGTCCTCTATTTTCGCCTTTTCTTTAGCCATTTGGATCATCCAGCTATGTTTATCAAAAACCCTGCTTTTCGGGTTCCAATGTATTAAGCATTTATGAAATTTAAATGTTGCTAATGCCAAACAGACTGCTTTAATGTCAAAAAAACAGCTTTTACCTCCTAGTTAGCGCCCTGTTTCGTGCTGAGTGCAGGAAAGTTCATCCTGGATTGCATTGCAAAATGCCCTTGCGCGCTTATGTCGGCGTATATTCGCTGAAAATGGTGTTGATTTCTCCTGCATCTAGCGCCCTGCTGTAAATTCTGACCTCGTCTATTTTGCCGTCCATTGTTTCTTCCGGATAGGAAAAGTTTCTGCCAACCCAGAGGTCCCCGTCTTCTGCTGAGCGTATTGTTCCGGTTGACGGGTCGCTCTTTGTTTCAAATCCGTTCAGGTATGTTTTCATGGAGCTGCCGTCATATACTCCTGCTATGTGGTACCAGGCACCTGGCAGGAAGGTTGCGTCGTCCTGGGCAACCTCGTCACTTGGGTCGTTGGTATAAAGTGTGGTTCCTGCAATTACTCCATCTCCTGGATGCTCGTAGCCCAAGAAGTATACAAGGCCTGTGTCGTCGTTTTTGTGTTTGTTTAATACCGTATACCAGTTGGTTGCCGTTACGGAATCAAATTTCACCCAGGCGGTCATGGTTATTGGGCCAGTTATGTTCAGGATAGGGTTTTGTCCGCAATTCAGGTAATCGTCAATTCCGTCGAAGTCTAGGCATGTTCCGTCCGCGCAATCGCTTGTCCACGCCGGCGGATTGATAAATGTGCAGGTGTTTCCGTTCCCCGAGCTGTCTGCCGTCGTTCCTTCGCCTCCTTCTTCGAACTTGTAATAGGCCACAAGGCTCGCGTCGCATGCTAGGTCTCCTGCGCATGCTGGGTCTGCGCAGTCTGTTCCGTTTATTGTGTCGTTGTCTACTAGGTCTGAGCAGTGTGGTTCCGGCAAACAGTCTGCTGCGCATTGTTCTCCCATGTCACAGATTCCATCAGGGCAAGTTATTATGCAAGCTGGGTTTGCTGAGCAGTCGGCTATGTCGTCGCAGTCTGTGTCTCCGTCACAATCGTTATCTTCTCCATCGGTGCATGTTAGTTCTGTTGTGTCTTCGTAGGCTCCATTGTTTGCCAGGTATGTTGCTGCATTGCATCCTGGCCAGGCCCCTCCTGTGCATGTTTCCTGTGTTCCTGCACATGCCCCAATTTGGTTTGGGCAGTTTTGGGTTTCTCCGTCAGTGCATATCCCAACGCAGTCGCTATCTGTTGCTATTGTGCATCCTGCCGGACAGCATCCGTCTCCTGTTAATTCGCATGTTGTATTAATTGTAACGTTGCACATCCCCTCGTTTTCGTTGCATAAAATGCCTAATTTGCATGCGTCACCGCCGTATAGCGTCACACAGTCTGCATTGGTTTCGCATTCGTCCAGGCAAGCGTTTTCGTCTGTTCCTGCACAGAAATTAAAGCTTGTCTTTTTTACGGAGTAGTTGAAGTCGCTGAATGGGTTCTTTCCGCTGCCCGGATTACCGCTAGTGGAAACAATGTCAAATTGCTCAATGGGGCCATTAAATTCCATGAACAGGTTGAAGTCTGCTTGAAGCGAGCACCCTGGGTTGTCTGGGTCAATACCTATTTCTATGTAAACTATTCTTCCAGTTGGCCTTGTCTCCACTCTTTTATAACAGCCATCTGCCGGATTGTTTTGGTTGCTTGTTATATTTTCGCATGCCGCCCAAGAAATGTCTGTATCTCCAACCCCGGGAAAGTTTACATGTACTGCCCTAATAGCGTCTAAGCAATCATAGAACGTTGTGCATCCGTCCCCAACTGTTCCTTCTTCAATTGTGAGGCTTGCTACCTCCAGCCCGTTTTCTACAATGTTTCTTCCCGAGATTTTGAGGCATTGCGGCAGGAGAAGGTAGTTGGTATCAATTGTTCCGCCGCTCCATTCGCCAGACCAGTCTTCCTCTCCCGGCAGAGGCTGCACCTTGATCTGAATGCCTTCATCGAAATTCTCTTCTACAAAGATTTTGAAGAGGTTCATGGCGTTGAAGGCTTCCTCGCCTGATTCTATGTCCTCCAAGGGCAGCTCTCCCAAAATATTGAACCAATAGGTTCCTTCTTCAATCTCTGTAAAGGGCGACCTTGTTCCTCCATACAGTGCGTCCAGTTCTGAGAGCTGCTGCTCTATGTTGTTGTACGTGTTTTTTACCTCGTTAAAGGCGGCTTCCTCTGAAAGTTTTGTTTCCTGCCTGGTTTCAGCCTGTTCTACTGAAGTGTTTAGCACAATCAGCGTGCCAACTAGAAGAAATGCCATGAAGGTAAAGAAAATGCCTCTCTGTCCAACCATTTTTTTTGCTCCTTTCACCTTTTGCCTCAGCATGTTGTCTCGTGATTGCATACTCTTGGCGTTCCAGAGCACCTGTCTATGGTGCAGGGATTCCCATCATCACATTCAGTGGACAGTACGCATTCCTGTACTACAGGGTCTAATCCCTCCCAGACATAGTAGTCTATTGTGAAGAATCTGAGCCGGTCCCTTCCGCAGAACAGCAGGCCTGTGTTGTAAAGAGGGCATTCCGCAACTTGCTTGTTTTGGTTTATTTCCGCTATTATTGTGCCCTCGCAGTTGTTGCTTGGGCAGCCACTGAGCTCAAGGTCTTCAATCCTGAGTTTCCAGTAGGATTGCTCGTATGGTGCGATGCAATTGCCTTCTTTCCATGAGCAAACATCATCTGGTGTGACTGCATCTGTTAATGCAATGTACAAATTGTTATCGGCTATTACATTCGAAAGTGGAAGATTCACGTCGCCTTCGTCTCCAATCCAATAGCTGCTGCCAACTCCGGTTAATTGCAATTTGTTGCTGTGGTCTGTCTTGTAAAATACTATTTCCAGCCCGTTTGCAATGGGCGAGGTAGGAGAGCTTGCCATGTCCACGTTTTTGTTGCTGTCATTGCTTATTTCCAAGTCTATTGAGACTATGTCGTCGCCTGTCCTCAATAGCCCGTATGTAAATACCACGTTTAGGTCGGCGTATTTGAATGGAATCCTTTTGTGGCATTTCTCGTTTTCTCCTGGGAGGCACTCGTGCATTTCGTCTGCCTCGCCGTCCCAGCTGGTTACACTTCTGTCAGATGTTTCCACTATTTGTGTGTTGACAGGCGGGAATAGGGTATAGTCCTCCCCACAGTTTTCTGCATTGCATGGCAGCACTGCATCAA
>JAFCBY010000072.1:4453-10335 GCA_017610485.1 Candidatus Falkowiibacteriota bacterium | reverse complement strand
GAACTGCCCTGCTCTCCCTAATGGCATCTATGGTGAGGTCAAACAAATACTTCGTGTTCTTGAAAAAAATCTGAACATTACTCTTCAAGCCTTTTCCTTTTAAGGTTTGAGCCGCAAACAGGGCATTTTCTTGCCTTAGAGGACATTTCAAGTGTTTTTTTGCAGGCGGTGCATTCAAGGGAGAAGGAAATTTCCTTCTCAATTTTGCCCCTGATGGCGTCCTGGAAGGGAATTTCCAGAACAGAGCAGAAATTCTGGATGCTGAAGTCATCTGTTACAAGCAGGAATTCCCTGGCCTGCTTTTTTAGGTCAAGGGCAAGCGCGATTAATGAGAGGTCTGGCCTGCTAAGCCTTGTAAAGCCCTTCTCAGCAACGGTGTCTTCTACATAATTTATTGTTTCTTTTTTTGGATCCCCAATGGAAAGAAGGCCTTGCTGGAGCGCGTTCTCCATCAGGTTGCGGCTTCTCATGTCCCTGAACTCGTTTATGATCAGGGGCGTTGTGATGTACTTGTGTTCCGGCCTGAACTCAAAGCCAAAGTCGTTGAGGACAGCCGAGCTGTCAATTAGGTAAAGCATGCAGAAATACTTGTTTGGTTATATTTATTAAAAGCCTTTCACATTACTTTTATTCAGTGGTTTCATGGAATTGAGTCAGAAAGTCGAAAGCCTGAGCGAGATTGAGGTAACCTGCCTGAAAGCGCTTGACCTGAAAGAATTGAAGGGTTTGGACGAAATTGCCGGCTCTGCCAGAATCCCTATTGATAGTGTGAGGCGCGCCTTGGAATGGCTTCGTGAAAAAAACCTTGTCGAAGTCGTGGAAGAAAAGGACGAAAGGCTTGTTTTGACTGCCATTGGAAAAAGCAGCTTGAGAAAGGCGCTTCCTGAAAGGCTCTTTGTCGAGGCCCTTGTTGAGCTGGGCGGCAGGGGAAGTCTGGACCAGGTTCGCAAGAAGAGCCAGCTCAACAGACCGGAATTCAACGTTGCAATGGGGATTGCAAAGAGGAATGCCTGGATTAGCATCACGCCAGGCAAGGAAACCGTGCTCGAGCTAACAGGCCTGGAAAAGGAATTGCTTGATGGAGAATATGCCCTGGAAAAGGTTTTGAAAGCTGTTTCCGAGGAAAGCAGGCAATTGAATGAGAAGGCATTGAAAGAGGCCTTGAAGAGAACGCTTGTGGAAGCAGTGATGTCTGTTGAGAAAAGGGCAAGGCTCAACAAGGAAGGGGAGATGGCCCTTGGAATGGTGGGAAAGGTCAAGAAAAGAAGCTACAATGTGCACGGTGCAGTTCCCAAAATCTTTATTGGGAAAAAGCAGCCCTATGCGCAGTTCCTGGAGCAGTTGAGGCAGAAGCTGGTAAACCTTGGGTTTAAAGAGATGAAAGAAAGGCTCATCACGCAGGAATTTTACAATTTTGACGTGCTGTTCCAGCCCCAAAACCATCCTGCAAGGTCTTGGACCGACACATACCAGTTAAAGCAGCCGAAGTTTGGGAAGCTTCCTGACAAGAAAGTTGTTGCAAAGGTCAAGGCAGCCCACGAGAACGGCGGAAACACCGGAAGCAGGGGCTGGGGCTACAAGTGGAGTGAGGAGATTGCCTCAAGGCTAATGCCAATGGCGCACGGCACGGCAGCCGACTCAAGGCAATTGGTTGAAGGCATCGAGGTACCGGGCAAGTACTTTGTGATAAACAGGTGCTTTAGGCCGGACGTTGTTGACGCATCCCACCTGGTCGAGTTCAACCAGTTTGACGGCTTCATTGTGGGAGAGGGCATAAACTTTAGGCATTTGCTTGGAATTCTGGAAAAGGTGGCAATCGAGGTTGGCGGTGCAGATGAAGTCAAGTTCTTCCCGGATTACTACCCTTTCACCGAACCCTCTGTTCAACTGAGTGCAAAGCACCCAAAGCTTGGCTGGATCGAGCTTGCCGGCGGCGGCGTTCTAAGGCCGGAAGTTGTTAAGCCTCTTGGAATAAATGTTGGGGCAATTGCTTGGGGCATGGGGATTGACAGGCTTGCCATGCTCAAGCTAGGCATAAAGGACATAAGGTATTTGTTTGCACGTGACTTGAAATGGCTGAGGAAAAGCAAGATGGTGGTTGAATGATTGGGGAAGGAAAAATGTTTGAAGCGGCGTTGAAAGCCTGCCTAATCAAGGAATTGCCACTGCTGGAAAGGTATATTGAACAAAAATTTAGTGCCGTGGGCAAAAAGACAGGCGATGCATTTTTGGCAGAGTATCTGAGATTTGTTGCCGCCAACGTCGCCTATGTAGCAAGGACAACCCCCAGAGCGGGCAGGAATACAAATCTTGGGGCAGCCTTGAAAAGGATTAATACGCCGGAGATTCTTGCAAAACTTGAGCCAATTATTGAAATAGACCCGAAACGTTATGCAATGGGCTGGGGTAGCATCGCACTCAGCAAGTTAAAGGTGCATACAAAAAATGCAGCCGGGGCAGCAAAAGGGCCAGGAAGAAAAAATACTAGAAGGAGGCACCCCTAATGCCAAACGTTAATGTTAGCCTGAAGGACATGCAGAAGCTTGTTGGGAAAAGGCTTTCCCTTGCCGACTTCAAGGAGACTGTGCTTTACGCAAAGGGAGAGGTTGAGGCAGTGGACGGTGATTCCATTACTGTTGATATCAAGGACACGAACAGGCCTGACCTGTTCTCGGCAGAGGGGATTGCACGGGAGATTAGGGGCAGGCTCACCAAAGACAAGGGCGTACCAAAGTATAAGGTTAGGACGAGCAGTGTTTCAGTAATAGTTGACAAGAGCGTTGCAAAAATCAGACCCTGTATTGCCGCTGCAATCATCAAAAATGTGAAGATAAATGAAGAAACCCTTATTCAAATGATTAACTCTCAGGAAAAGGTCTGCATGACCTTTGGCAGGAAAAGGAAGGAAGCGGCTGTTGGCATCTACGACTGGGACAAACTCAAACAGCCAATGCACTACAGGGCATACAAGCCCCAGGCCAAAAAATTCATTCCGCTTGAGTACAAGTTTGAGATGGATCTGGAAGAAATTCTTTTAGAGCATCCAAAGGGAAAGGAGTACAAGCATTTGCTTGACGGCTATTCAACTTATCCTATTTTCGAGGACTCGAAAGGGGTTGTTGCAAGCATGCCGCCAATCATCAACTCGCAGTTGACAGGAAAGGTAAGCAAGAAAACAAAGGACCTTTTGGTTGAGGTAACAGGCTACAGCCAGAAAACTGTTAACACAGCACTAAATGTAATGGTGTCCTCTCTGGCCGAACGCGGTTTTGAGGTTTACAGCGTAAAAATAAAGTACCCGAATAAAACAATTGTGACGCCTGACTTTTTACCAAAGAAAGTTTTCGTAATGGCCGAGGACGTAAGGAAGGTTAGTGGCCTTGATTTGGACAGCAAAGAAATTGTTAACCTGCTTCAGAATGCAAGGTATGATGCCAGGAAGAAAAAGGGAAAGATTGAATGCTTGTATCCGGCCTACAGGGACGACATCCTTCACCCTGTTGACGTCATAGAGGACGTGCTTATTTCCTACGGCTTTGGAAAGATTAAGCCAAAGCCGATGGAGCTTGCAGTTGAGGGAAAGGAAAGGCCGGAAGGCAAGAGGGCAAGGGTTGTGAGGGAGATCTGCGCAGGGCTTGGCCTGCAGGGTGTTTTAACCTACACCATGAGCAGCAAGGCAAAGCAGGTTGAAAAGATAGGATTGAATGCTGAAAAGGAGCAGTTTGTTGAGCTTGCAAACCCCATAAGCGAGAGTTACACCGTTTTCAGGAAAAGGCTTTACCCAGAACTGCTGCAGTTCCTGGCAGAGAACAAGCACTATGCCTTCCCTCAGAAAATATTCGAGGTTGGAAAGATACTTGAGCTGGATTCAAAGGCCGAGACAAGGGTTTCGGAAAAGGACAGGTTGTGCATTGCCATTTCAGGAAAGGGCGCGGAGTTTACCGTTATCAAAGGAGTCCTTGACGCGGTGGCAGACAACCTGGGGCTGAAGTACGAGCTGAAGGGAAACACAGAACCTGCCTTGGAAAAAGGAAAGAGTGCTTCTGTTGCCATTGGCGGAAAGAAGGGCCTTGTGGGAGAGGTCAACAAAACTGTTCTGCAATCATTTGGATTAGAGCAGCCGACGGCAGTGTTAGAGTTGGAAATCTAGACCTTTGAATTGTAACCGGTGATGGCCCTAAGAATTGCCCTCTTCCTGTTCGGGTGCATAGTAGCTGCATTTACTCTAGTGAAGACCGTGTATAACACACCTTTAGTGAGATGGCCATACCCATATTGAACCTCCATCTCAGACCTAAAAGCAAGTGCGTTTCTCATGGACAAAAGGTGCTCCACAATCTTGCGATTCCTAGGAGATAGCTTGCCTGCCGGAGCAGGCGGCTTTCTTATATCTCTCATCTTTTTGGCCGTAATATAAAAACATCTTAGCAGAATAAATACCTTTCTAGAACAGCCTTGTCTGGTTTTCGCCTGGCTTTTCTTCCTGAACAGGCTCTTCCTTTGGGCTTTCTTCAATGGCTTTAAGGTCTTTCTCTTCCAGCGGCTGTGATTTCCCTCGCCTTTCAAGGAAGTCCTTTTGCCTAAGCCCCTGGGCCTTTTCAAAGATTGTTTTCACCTTTTTGGTTGTTGGCTTGGTTTTGCAGAGGAAAGCTATTTCAGGCTCGCTGAGGTCCAGGGCAGCTGAAAGCGCAATGGCCTTGTCCTTTTTTGAGAAGACAACCTGGAGGAAGGGCAGGTCGTATGCCTGGAAGGCGCGGCTGCTTGAATGGGTTAAGAGCCCGACCTTTTGGCCAAGCTCTTTCCTCAGATTGCGAAGCCCCTTGCTCGAGCCAAGCTTCCTCAAAAGGCTTGGAAACTGGTACTGAATCCAACCAGAGTACTCGTGCTTCCTGCTTAGGGAAACGCCGCTTGTCATTAATTCAGAGGAGTAGCGGAGAAAGCCATAGTGCTGCCTTCGCCTTATCCTGCCGTTGAAGATGTCTGCCCTGCTCAGCCTCTCAAAGGCGTTTGCAGTGTCCTCCCCCTCAGTAAAGTGCCTCGGGATATTTTCCTCAATCCAGTTAAACAGCATTCTGGAATCCAAATCTGACTTGAATCGCGACTGCCTTATTTCCTTAACGGAATTTCCTTTGAGAATTTGGCCCATTGTCTTGAACACGTCCTGCTGCCTTTCCCTGTAGCCCAGGCTCTCAACCGCTTCCTTGGTGATTGGATCCGAAAGGGAGATGGTTTGAAGGTCAATAAGAGTGGACCTGAAGTCCCCTGCAGAATTTTGGGCCAGGAGCTTTACCGCCTCAGGGTCAAACTCAAGCTTTTCCTTTTCGAGCAATTCCCTCAGCCTTTTTGCAATGCTCAGGTAATTGATTTTCCTGAACTGAATCAGGTCACAGCTGCTTCGAAAGGCAGTCATCTTCTGGTTCCCGTAGACCTCGTTTGCCGTAAGGAGAACCGGGTTCTTGCTCTGCTTTATTACCTTGTTTATTGCCGCAACCCCTCCCCTGTCCGAGTTTCCCTGCAGGCCGTCAACCTCATCCAAGAGAATCAGCCTTTTTTTGCCAGAGAAACTGCTTCCCTGCGAGGCAGCGCCGGCAACCCTTTCGATTATGTCCTTTGTCCTGGCGTCAGAGGCATTCAGCTCAAATATCTGCCAGCCAAAGTACTGCGCTATTAGAACGGCAAGGCAGGTTTTGCCCGTGCCCGGCGCCCCAAAGAGAAGAAGCGGCTTTTGGGGGTTTCCCGCCTCCCATTTCTCACCCCAGTTCCTGAGCCTTTCCACAATGTCCTGGTTTCCAATGAATTCACTAAAGTCTTTTGGAAAAAACCGGTCTGTCCAAAGATCTGCCATAAAAAAAACCCTGTGGAAAGTGTTTTTATTACAATTA
>JAFCBY010000072.1:0-4440 GCA_017610485.1 Candidatus Falkowiibacteriota bacterium | reverse complement strand
AAAAAAAAAAAAAAAGGGGGGAGTTTACTCCCCGAGCATTGCTTCAAGGTCCTCAGAGGACATTTCCGGAATTTCGTCAAGTTCCTGGCTTAGGGCGTCAAAGGCCGACTCTTCCGAGTCATGGTAGTCTGGGCCAACCACCTCTTCAGATGAAGAGGCCTGGCTCCCTGCTGGCGGAACCTCATTTCCGGATGCCAGCTCTTCAACACAGCCAAGCAAGGCCATGACGGCAAGCGAAAGGAGCAGGATTATTGCGAGTTGTTTTTTGTCCATTCAAACACCTCAGCTTTCCTCCAGACCAGTGTCTGCATCCTCAACCCTGTTTTTCAGAATCTTAAGGCCGTCCCTAACCTTTGTCTTGACAAGGTTCCTGGCAACCTCGCCCTTCTCCGCCGTTATGGCTAAAACCTTGTTTGCGTTTATGCTGGTAACAACCTTGCCTGCGACGGTCTTGACCTTACAATGGGCAAGCCCTGAATTTTCCTCGCACAAATCCTTGAGGTATTCTCTACAGCGCTCGTCCGAAGCGTTTCTGAGGCAGTAGAGCTTTTTCAGCTGCAGGCACTTCAGGTCAGAGGGGTTTAGCTGGCAGTAGTTTGAAACGCGCTCCTTGCACTGGACTGTGTCCTGGGCACATTCTGGGGCAATATTCCTGCACCGCGAATCTTCAGCATTGCCAGTGCAGTATTCTCCAACCTTTTCTGTTATCTCCGCCAATTTGAACTGCCTTTTCATACCAAGCAGGTAGATGTTGTAGCCCCTATCGCTTATAACCATGTTTCCGGCCCAAATGTCCTGGCCTGGCTTCTCAAATCGCTTTACCTTCAGTTCCCCAATGGGGGCACTGGCGGCGTTGGCGGTTGTTGTCGGACCGTAGATTTCTGCCGAAATCTCCTCGCCTGAAACAGCGATATCCTTCAAATGGTACTTGTCCTTGTCAAGCATTAGGACACCGAGCCTTTTGCTGACAAAAGGTTCAGTTGTATTGTCATCAGAGCTTGCCCTTACTTTGACCGCACCAACCACTACCTTGGCGTAAGCGAATTCAAAGGCGTCTCCCTCACTTATGGCAAGACCGCTTCCGGTCAAATGAAGCCTCGAGACCGCGGTCCTCACGACATTGGTCGCCCTTGTCATCGTTTTCACAAGGCTCTTGCCAACCACGGTGTCCGATTCAGGAACTGTTGGCATTGGCGGCGGGGCAATGACAGTGTCGTCATTGACAGGGTCATCGCTGCCGCCAATGTCTGTATCTTCATCCAAAATTCTCCTTTCCTGCTGTGCTACCGCAAAAGCGGTTGCGAGAAGCAGAAGAACTAAAACAATTGCAATCTTTTTCATTAAGCAAAACCTCCAATATAAGAATCTGTTAAACATAGGGGGTTTGGTGCTTAAATAGGTTTTGCTGTTTGGGAATCAAAATAAAAAGCATTTGCGGGACAATAATTGTTATGCAAATAGGTGTTGTTGGAAAGCCCTCGTCCGGCAAAAGCACGTTTTTCTCAGCCGCTACAATGGTTGACACAGCAATCGCCAATTACCCTTTTACAACCATTGAGCCAAACAAGGGAACAGGCTTTGTAAGGGTTGAATGCATTGACAAAGAGCTAGGCGTTCAATGCAATCCAAGGCAGGGCTACTGCAAGAATGGAACAAGGTTTGTGCCTGTTGAGCTTGTTGATGTGGCAGGCCTTGTGCCAGACGCCCATTTGGGAAAGGGCAAGGGAAACGCGTTCCTGGACGATTTGAGGCAGGCAGATGTCCTGATTCACGTTGTTGACGCATCCGGTTCGACCAATGAGAAGGGGGAACCGGTTGCTGCCGGAAGCCACGACCCCTGCAAGGACGTTGAGTTCTTGGAAAGGGAAATTGACTTGTGGTTTTTTGGAATAACTGAAAAGAATTGGCAAAAGCTTGCCAAGATAAGCACTGAGAGCAAGACCAAGACAGTTGAGGCAATGGCCCAGTCCCTGTCAGGAATTGGAGGCAATGAGAAGAACATTGAGAAAACTCTGAGGAAATCCGGCTTGCTTGAGAAGAAGTTGATTCAGTGGAGTGAGGAGGACAAAATGACTTTTGCCCGTACTCTCAGGGAAATTTCAAAACCAATTGTGATTGCCGCAAACAAGATGGACATTGCTTCTGCCGAGGAAAATTTGAAGAAGATGAAGGAAAGCTTTCCTGACAAAACAATTATTCCCTGCTCTGGCTTTGCAGAGCTGGCCTTGAAAAAGGCTGCAAAAGAGGGTTTCCTGGAGTATGAGCCAGGCTCCAAGGACTTCAAGAAATTGAAGGAGTTGAATGAGAAGCAGGAAAAGCTTTTGGCAATGGTCAAGGAAAGGGTTTTGGAGAAGTTTGGAAGCAGTGGCGTCCAGGATGTTTTGGACAAAACCGTTTTTGAGGCACTTGGCTACATCGCTGTCTTCCCTGCAGGAACCAAAAAGCTGGCTGACTCAGAGGGAAACATTTTGCCTGATTGTATCCTGATGCCAAAGGGATCGACTGCATTAGACTTTGCATTTAAATTGCACACCGACATGGGCAAGGGCTTTATTCGCGCAATCGACGTCAAGAGCAAGCAGATGGTTGGAAAAGAGCACTTGCTAAAACATAGAGATGGAATTGAGATAGTTTTCAAGAAACCCTAATGCCCTGGTTCTGGAAAAAGCTCGTCCCTTGTCTCTGTTTTCAGGTCTGCTTCATCCCTCAAAACCTTTTTCTTTGCCTTTTCGAGTTCAAAGCCCTTATTCTGAAGCCTTGAAAGCACGTAGTAGTAAGCATTGATGGTCTCGTCCAGGGTCAGCTTTCTCTTGTAGCCAAGCCTTGCAATTTCCTTGAAGTAAATCTGCACGACCTTGGCGGCAATTTCCTCGTTTGACAAAGGCTTGGCCATCTTAATCCCTCAAAGCAGCTTTTTTGATTTCTTCAAGCTCGATTCCCTTTCTTTGAACGCGGAGCAAAGCATAGAAGTAGGCGTTGATTACCTCGTCCAATGAAAGCTTTCTCTTCAAGCCGTATCTTGCAACCTCTGTAAAATAAACGTCAAGCATTCTAAGCGCGATTTCCTCCTGGGAAAGCCCCTCCTGCACTGAAGGCAGCTTTGTGGCGGAGGCAAGCTTTTTCACAGCCTTGAGCCTCATCTCCTGTCCAAGCGTTATGCCGGAAATGACACCGTCAACTATTTTTGAAATCTTGATTTCAGGAAGAGCTGGCTTTCTAGGATTAGCCTTCTTAGTGGGCTTTTTCTTGACAGGTTTCCTTGCCTTCTTCGCAGGCTTTCTTGCCTTTTTGGCGGGCCTTTTCTTAGGCCTTGACCCTACCTTCTTTGCTGGCCTTTTCTTGGCTGCCCTTTTCGGCTTCTTCAGGGCGTTCCAGGCAGCGATTGCCTGCTTCATGGTTTTGCCCTGCTTCAATTGCATTGAAACAAATATGTTGTAAGCGCTTCTCTTCTTGTTCTTGTTTGCAAGCTCCTTTTTTCTCCTCTGCCAAGCCTTTGCAGCATCCTTGAAGGAAAGCCCCTTCTTTATCTGCTGTCTCATAAAACGGTTGTAATCGGAGAGTGATGCAGTCCTCTTCCTTTTCTTAAGGACCTCAATCTCCTTTCTCAAAAGGGAGAGCTGCCTGTCGTGGCTTGTGGCCTTCTTGACGGTTTTCTTGCTTGTGGTCTTAAGGATTTTTAGGTCCTTTTTGACTGCCTTTGCAACAGGCCTTGCCCTAACAACAGTAACTTTTCTGGCTGGCTTACCCTTTTTCCTAACGGGTTTCTTAACCAGTTTGCCGGCTTTCCTAACCGGCTTCTTTGTACTCTGCTTCCTAATTGGCTTTTTGACAGCCTTCCTGCCGGACTTTTTTGCACCCTTCTTAACAGCCATAAAAATTCACTTAGTCTAATTAATGGGTTATGTATGATGCTGGTTAAGTTGTTTTAAAGGCTTTCTATTTTGTAAGAAGCTTGCTTTTGGGAAAGGAAAGGGAAATTATCCTTGTTCTGCCCCTTGGCTTCGCCATTGCTTCCTCTGCCTGGATTAGGTGCATTTTTTCGAGCTCTCCGAGAAGGGTTCTGAACCGCCTTTGGGTTACAGGGCTTTTGTCGGCCTTTTGGTAGGCTTCGAATAGGTCGCCCGAGGCAATTTGGGAATTGGCCGGGATGAGGGAAAGGATTTTCTTTTCCGCCTGGTTGAGATAAGAAAATGCCTTTTGTAAGGCTCTTGAGTCAACCTCTGCAAAGACGCCTTTGAGGTGCGACAGCTCAACCTTTGGAGAGTTCTGCTTTTCGGCTTCCCTGCCTGCCCTCAAAAGACACTCAATTGCAATTCTTGCATCGCCACCAGACTTGGCTGCGTGGGCTGCGGCAACGTTTATTACCTCAGGGCTGAGGGCACTCGGATAGAAGGCATACTGTGCCCTCTGGGCAAGGATTTCCTTCAGCTGCTGCGGGGA
>JAFCBY010000005.1 GCA_017610485.1 Candidatus Falkowiibacteriota bacterium | reverse complement strand
TAGCAGAGGAAGCAAAAAAAACCAAGCAAGTAAGAGAATTCTTGGGCGAGTATCGATATGTAATAGTTGACAAGAAAGGCAACGTAAAGGGAATCAACAGAAAACGAGTATTAGGAATTGGCAGAATCCGCTTAGAAAGCAAAAAAATCCTTGCACTTGCAGGATATCAATGGGTTACATCGCGTGTTACTTAACTCTTTCGGTTCATTTCCTCTTTTTTCCGAAAAAGCTAAAAAGATGTTTAATTGCAACGATATATTTAATTAGAAATTGGTTTTTGAGAGTAATAACACTAAGGTTTTTTACCATGTCGGAAGAATTGAGCAAAAAGCTTTTGGGGGTTTTGGCTTGCCCAAAATGCAAGGGTTCTCTGAAATACGAGAAGGCCAAGTCAAGGCTGATCTGCAAGAAGTGCAGGCTTGCCTACCGCGTGGAAGGCGGCATTCCAATAATGCTGGTGGAAGAGGCTGAAAACCTGAAGTAAATCTGGCCTACTTTTTTTCAAAGTCAGGAGCACATTTTTCTAGAGCCTTTTTCATTGAAGGTGAGGCAACTTTAAATGCGGTGTCGTAGAACTGCTTGTATTCCTTTGCCTCTACTGTCTGGCCTATTTTTTCTATTGCGCTAACGAGGGAATCAGCGATTCCGCCCTTTTTGACAGGCCCGAACAGAATTTCATATGTTACAAGTGTGTCTATATCAATTGGAATTGCCCCTTTTCGCCCCCTTGTGAATTCTTCAACCAAATCTATTTCCGGAAGATAGCCTGCGTTTGCCACCTTTGTTAGCTCGCCAACGGCTTCAAGCCTTGCTTTCTTTGACGTAAAATTGGCGTCAATTTTATTAGTGAGCTTGGAGCCCTTTCCTGTTGACCCAAACAGCTGCGAAACCTGTACGAATTCACCTTTCGGGGCGTGCTTGGTTTTCATCTTGACAAGGCCCATCTTTGGCAGCCTAACACCGGCCTTTGTAAGCCTTGCAATGCAGGTTCTGTAAAGCTTAACTTTTTCGTCTGTGAGCGGCTTTTTGAAAACTTTTATCGCGACCCTTTTCCATTTTCCGCCCTCGAAGCGCATTCTGCCAATATAGATACTGCCGTAATCAAAGCCGCCAATTCTGACAAGCTTTCCTCCAACACCCGAACTAAACTTAATTCTTGTTACATCCTGAGGTCCCTTTAGCTTCCTTGCTTTTGGCATAGAAAATCTTATGTAACGGAATAATAAAAAGCAGTAGGGTGGATTCTACAGAGGACTCAACTACTCAGCGCTCTTTCTCACAAACTCCAAGAAAAGCCCGTCTGGGTTCAGCGGCCTGCTTGTGAGTTCTGGGTGGAACTGGCTTGCCATCATGAACTTGTGTTCTGGCATTTCGAGGATTTGCATGATTGGGACTTTTGGGGCCTTTCCAGAGAAGACGATTCCCTTTTTCTCGAACTGCGGGATGTAGTCAGGGTTGCATTCAAACCTGTGCCTGAATCTTCTCCTAATGGTCTTGGCGTTGCCGTGCAGTTTTGAGGCAATTGTGCCAGGCTTTACCTCAACATCGCGGCCTCCAAGCCGCATGTTTCCGCCCAGGCCCTCAATCTTTGCCTGCTCTGGGAGAAGGCATACAACCGGCTCTTTTGCTTTTGGGTCAAACTCTGTGCTGTTTGCTCCCTTAAGGTTTAGCACGTTTCTTGCAAACTCAATCAACGCAATCTGGAATCCCAAGCAAAGCCCTAGGTATGGCAGGTTCTTCTCCCTGCAGTGCTTTGCAACGGCAATCTTTCCCTCAATGCCCCTTGTTCCAAAGCCGCCCGGAACAATGACTCCGTCAATTCCCTTGAGCTCCTTTTCAAGCTTTTTCTTCTCCAAATCGGTTGCGTCAACCCACTTGGCCTTCACCGGCCTGTTGAGCTTGAAAGAGCAGTGCTCTAAGGCCTTGAGAATGCTGATGTAAGCGTCGTTTGAACCGGTGTACTTTCCCACAATGCCTATTGTGACTGGCTTGGCCTTTCCCTGAATGCTTGTTTTCTTTGTCCAGTCCTTCAGGGCTGTGTTGCCGTTTGTCTTGAACTTCTTTTCAAGGTTGAGCTCCCTCAAGATGGCTTCGTCAAATCCCTTTTTCCTGAGCTTTAACGGTAGGCCGTAGATGTTGCTAACATCATGCACTCCAAACACGTTTTCTTTGGCCAGGTTCAGGTAAAGTGACATTTTTTCCCTGATGCTTTCCTTCAGCTTTGTCTGGCTTCTGCAGATAATTACCTGTGGCTGGATTCCCATTGCCAGAAGCCTTTTGATGCCAAGCTGTGCAGCCTTGCTCTTTTGCTCGCCCAGGCTGTTTGGCTCCAGTATATATGTAATATTAATAAAGCACACATTCTCAGGCCCTTCCTCATACCTTAGTTCCCGCAATGCCTCCAAGGCAAACATGTTTTCGTAGTCTCCAACCGTTCCCCCTATCTCTATGGGGATCACGTCTGCCTTGGTTTCCATTGCAAGGTTTCTCAAAACAAGCTTTATTTCGCCGGTAACGTGGGGAATGAACTGCACATCCCTCCCCAAATACTTTCCCGCCCTCTCCTTTTGGATTATTCGCTGGTAAATCTTTCCTGAGGTGACAAAGTTTTCCCCGCGGAGGTCCTTGTCCAAAGCCCTTTCGTAAGTGCCCAAATCAAGGTCTGTTTCACTGCCGTCGTCCAGAACAAAGACTTCGCCGTGCCTGAACGGGTTCAGGGTTCCGGAGTCAACATTCAAATAGGCCTCTAATTTGATTGGCTCTACTTTTAGGCCCCTGTCTTGAAATAGCTTGCACAGGCTGCTTGAAATTGTCCCCTTTCCCACACCGCTTATGACAGAGCCTGTTACAACCACGTACTTGGTTTTGCCCGCCTTGTAGCCCTTTGGCAGAGGTGTGTAAAATTCGCCGCTAGAAGTGGACGCGATTTCGCTAAGAATGTCCTGGCCCTTCATCTCTCCCCAACTAAAAACAATAGTGCCTTGAAGTTTAAAAACCTATGGTGGAATTCCGACTGCCCCTAATTATCTTTTTCTCTTTCTCTTCGGAGGCTTAACCATTTTCCCTTTGAAGTAGTTTATTCCCATTCCTGTTGCTATCGCTAGGCCTATTGCGCCTAGTATTGTTATTGGTGTTGTGTAGTCTGTAGCTGGTATTGTTGGTATTGGCAGTTGCGGTGCTAGTGGCTTCTCAACGCATTTTCCTGCCTCACACTCTCCGTTTTGTCTGCATCTTGTTCCGTCTTCCTGGTTTGAGTAGTTGCACCATCCTGTCTGTGGGTTACATCTTGCGTTTTTGCAGGTTTGTTGCTGGCATTCTATGCCCTGGCACAGGACCAGTTCCTGGAAGCCTGCTGCTACTGGTGCTGGCCAGTTTTCTGTTTCCATGACTCTGTTGCTTATGGTATAGGCCAGTATTGCTGTTCCGTTTGGCTCCAGCCTATCTATTATGAATTCTAATATTTGGTTCTCTTTCAAAACGGTAAATGCCTGTGGGCTGGATATTTCTGCCAAATTTGCCCTGCCTTCTTCCGCGCCACTTAGCTGGCTTTCCACCATACCTTTTGGTATGTTTTCTATAATCCTGATTCCGGTCATTGTTTTTTCGTTCAGACTTGTTGCTGTTATGGTTACTATGGTTTTGTAGATTGCCGTTCCTACAAGCGTACTTTCCTTTTCCACTCTGATTGTTCGTTCCAGCTTAAACTTACTGTTTGCTTCCAGTGCCTGCTTTATTTGTTCTGAGGTAAGCCCTGCGTCTGCCAGGATTTCTTCTATTCCTGTTGTTGTGCTTGTATCAATGGGTTGTGTCCCTAGGCTTGTTGTGCCTGTTAGGCCTCCTGGCCCCTCCACAGTTGTGGCGGTGGATGCCACTGCGTTGATAGTTACTGCCACACTTGCTTCTGAACTGTTGTTGTCTGCGTTATCAGTTGCTTTAAGGTAGTAGGTGTGTGCTGTTCTGCTCTGTCCACTAAATGTGTAGGTTAGGTTTGTGCCGTTGTCTGTCCAGTTACCTGAATCTGCTTTGACCCAGTATTTGTTTATGTCGCTGTTTGTGTCTGTTCCCGTGTATGTCAAAGTCACGCTTGTTGCTGTTTGGCTGCTTCCACTTGTTGGGTCTGTGATGGTTACTGTCGGCGCGGTTTTGTCTAGCGCTAGGTATATAATTTTGGCTGTTTCGTTGTTGTCTGATGTGTTGTCGTCTGACCAGAAAAATATTTCGTGGTTTAGGTCTGTTGTTATTGCCAAGCCTATGTTTAGGTCAAACCCCCATCCTAGTTGGTAGTTCACGTCATCCAAAGAGTAGTATAGGTTATCGCATCCTGTTGTTGCGTCACTGCAGGAAAATTGTATGTTTGCGTCTGTATTCTGCCATGAACTGTTTCCGTCTGCTGTTACATTTTCCCTTGTTGTTGGTGCTGCCTTGTCTATTGCCAGGGAGATTAGTTTAACTGTTCCGTTGTTGTCTCCTACGCTAGATGTGTTGTCGTCTGACCAGTAGAATACTAGATAGTTCGCGTCTGCTAGTCCTGTTGTGCTTATTCCGTAGTTTGTGTCTAGGCCCCATCCAATTTGGTAGTTCACGTCATTGATTGAGTAGTATAGGTTTCTGCAGCCTGCGTTTTTATCACCGCCCAAACTGTCCCGGCACGAGATTTGCGCATTTTGGTCTATGTTGCTCCAGCCGGTGTTGAAGTCGTTGTCTACTGTTGTTGGCGCTGTCTTATCAATCGCTAGGTGGAAGAGTTTTGCTGCCTCGCTGTTGTCTTTTAAATCGCTTGACCAATAGAATATTTCATGATTTGAGTCCCAGTCTATTATAAGACCGATGTTTAGGTCTGCTCCCCATCCTTGCTGGTAGTTCACGTCATCCAAGGAGTAGTGGAGGTTTTTGCATGAGCTTGCTGCGTCTGTACAGCTGAACTGTATGTTTGCGTCTGTGTTTTGCCAGTTGGTGTTTTGGTCTGCTGTGGCGTTTTCCACTGTTGTTGGGGCTGTGTGGTCTATTTTGAAGCTTCTTTGTGCTCCTGCTGTGTTTGTGTCTGTGCCGTCATTAATCTCGATAGTGATCCAGTAGTTGTTGTCTGCTATTCCTGTGATGTTCCAGTCCCAGCTGCAGTACATGCTTGTTTTTACGTTTGTGTCACAGTTTCCAAAGCTGGCGTCAGTTGAGAGGTTTATATCTCCAATGATTTTGTTTGTTTTTCCTCCTCTTGTTGTGTCGTACCACATGTTGAAGTTTAGGTCGTCTTGGGCTTCGTCTGACACCATGAAGGTGATTGTTATGTTTTGGTCTGTTGCGTATGAGAATGCTGGCAGTGCTGTGTTGAAGTCGTTTCCTTCTACTTGCAGGACGTTTGCGTCTGGCACTGGGTTTAGGCTGTAGTCTATTTCCATGTTGTTTATTCTTGCGTAGCTTCCGTAGTCTGTGCCACTTGTTCTGTATGGGTTCCAGTCTGTTGAGTTTGTGTTAAGGTTGACTCTGTATTGGAAGTAACGGTTAGTGTCCAAAGTTAGAGAATGTTCTATATCTTCCCCTGAAAACGTGTTGTCGAATTGTCCACCAATACAAGAATTGTTATCACAGGTTCTTCCATCTAAGGTAAGTGAGTTGTTTACGTCCGAGTCTTCGAGCCATTTTATTGTGTTCCACTTTGCTATGCTACCAGCGTCAAAGATTGGGCTGTAGTAAACTGCGTCTGTCATCCAAGTGTTGTAGTCTGCCGCGATCTGTTCAGTTGATAGTGCGCCATCGTAGAGTTTGAGTTCTTCAATGAGGCCATGTAAGTAGTCGGCGCTGCCGCCTGCTCTGCTTGAGCCTGCTGCCCTACCAATAAATGCTTTGTTTGAAAAAAGATTGTCTTGTATGTTGTCGATTATGATGCTTTTTGTGGTGGTGTTTTCCATAATCCCATTGACGTAAATGCGTGCTATTGTGCCGTCATAGGTTGCTCCAACATTGTACCATTGGCCTGCGTTCCATAGGCTTGTTGTTGAGGAAACGAAAATACCGTCGCCAAAAACAAGAATGTTTGCATCTCCATTGGTGGAGTCACCTTCCAAAGCCAACAAGTTTCCATCGTAAACTATTAGGTCATATATGGTATTGCTGGCTCCGTCGTAAACCTTTGTCCAAGTAGTGCCGTCAAATGTTAAAATATCTCCTTCGCCGGCATCATTTCCAGTTCCTGCGAACAGGTTTCCATCATATACTGCAAGGGCTGAAATAGTGTCTGCTGTTAGGTTGTTTTGTATGGTCCAAGTTGTTCCGTCATAAGTGTAGATGTCTCCATCTCCACTATCGAGTCCAGTTCCTGCGAACAGGTTTCCGTCATATACTGCAAAAGAATCTATTGAGTTGATATTGGCTGCTGAAACAAAGCTTGTATTACTCCATGTTGTTCCGTCATAAGTATAGATGTTGTCATCTTCTACTGAACCGGCGAACAGGTTTCCGTCATATTGGCCTAAGGCATATACTGAATCATCACCCCCAGTGAAATTTTCGGTCCAAGTTGTTCCGTCATAAGTCCATATGTCCCTGTCGCCGCTTCCGGTGCCCATTCCAACAAATAGGTTTTTGTCGTAAACTGTCATGGAAAGTGCCCTGTTATATCCTTTGTTTAAGGTAATATTCCAATTTGTCCCGTCAAAAGTGTAAACGTCCCCATCTCCACTGCCAGTGCCTTGCCCTGCAAACAGGTTTCCATCATAAACCGCAAAAGAATTGAAACGCTCTTGTGCTCCGTCATAGCTTTGGCTCCAATCTGTCCCATCGAAAGTGTAAACGTCCCCATCTCCTGCAACGCCGCCTGTTCCCACAAACAGATTGCCGTCATATGTTCCAAAAGCGAGAAACAGATTAAAGTCTGGGTCGTTGTTTGTTTCTGTCCAACTTCCTTGAGCTTTATTTACTGCTTCAAATGTTAGTCTTCCGCTTGTGTGATCTAGGTACAATTTATGCGAGCCTGCATCTATTATTGTGTAGTTCAATTTTCTTGCGCTTGTGTTGAAATCGCTTTCAAGTTTTATCCAGGCTGTTTCGGTTATTGCGGTTGAAATTCCCATTGCTTTGTCTGATGAAAATATGTCTAGGTAATCGTTCACCCCGTCCAGAAACAGGGCGTTTGTGTCCCACATTCCTGCCGCGTTTATATCCGCTCCTCCTACAAGCAGGCCGTTTTGGTCGTTTCCTGCCCTGTCTTCTATTCCGTTGCTTGTTGAGTTTGTGTCGTTGAAGGAGTAGTATGCTATTAGCCCGTTGCCGTCGAGGTTGCGCCTGTATTCGTTTTGGATTTCCTGCTGTGTCAGGGCGCGGTTGAAGATTTTGACTTCAGCGATTTGGCCTAACCAGTCGTTGCCGATTGTAAAATTGTTTGATGTTGTTGCTAGTGGGCTTGAAAATGCGCCTATAGTTCCGCCAATAATGCCGTCTACGTAGACTCTGACGTCAGAACCGTTGTAAACGCCTACGATATGATGCCATTCTGTGTCTTGTATGTCGTCAACAAAAGTTCCAGTACCTCCGGAGTTTCCTGTGGTTCTTACTATAAACGAAACGTTCTCATTTGCCGCCCAACTAAGTTCAATTGGGTCGTCTCCAGCGCCGGCTTTTTTTAGTATGTCCTTTCCTCCTGAGCCATCTGCTTTTATCCATACACTGACTGATACGGTAGTTAGTCCGTCAAATATAGTTATATCTCCCATATTAACTTCGTCATCGACGTCATCAAAGTCTCCTGCGTTTTGGTCGAAGAACCAGCTTCCGTTTGAGTCTGCTCCGTTTGTCCATGTCCCGTTGTTTCCTTGGCCTGATGAGTCACCTGCCACGGTTGCAACATTTGTGTCGAGCTTCCAGTATCCTATTAGTCCGCCGCCTGGTTGCCATCTGTCAGGAATGTATAGTTCGCCGTCTGGCATGATGTTGCCGTCTGCAGTTAGTTCCAAGCCGGAGGTTACTTTTGTGTGGTTGAAGTCGTTTCCTGCTCTGCCTGTTTTTGCTTCGTAGTCTGTTGGGTTTGTTTGGTTCCAGGTTGGTGAGAATGCTGCTGGGAAAAGGAGTATTAGGAGGGTTGTTGCTGTAAGGATTGTGACTAGGGCTAGTGTTTTTGTGTTTCTTTGCTGTTTTTTAAAGCTTTCACTCACTTGTCTTTCCCCTCGCATTGGGTGTGTTTTGTGACTGCTAATAGAAAGAGTTATTTATTATATATAGGTTTGTGTTGGTTTTTTTTTAGCATCCTGTTTTCCAGGTCGCAATCCTGTTTATCAGATAAGGCATTGAAACACTTCCTTGGTTCCATTGGTCAATGTATTCCAAAAGTTGCTCTGTACTAACACAGCTAACTGTTTCATCTGCCTCAAAAGCACCAATATCCCAGCCTGTTCCTTGTGGTCTTGGGTTTCCGTCGAAGTCAACGCGAATGTCAATTCTGTACAGGCTTTCGAACTCAGCATAAACATCGCTTTCAATTCCTGTATCAATTGCAGGGCTTGATTCAGATAATTTAAAGTTGTTGTTATCTGGGTCTATGAAGAGTGGGTCTGCTTCTATGCAATCAATACATGAAGCTGTTCCGTGTATGGTAACTGGGTTTCCATTTTGCCATAATAAATTATTACGCAGGTCAACATTGTTTTCTATATGGAAATTGGACACTTGTGAAATGATATTATTAATAATTTGAGAGTTCTCCTCTTCAATTCCTCTTTCGACGTTGTATATGACATTATTAACAATGGGTCCTGCCCCGCCGCCACGAATTGCTGGGCCATCAAAATCGTGGATTTTGTTGCCAATTATGTAAGCAGGGAAAGTTGTACCATATGTATTAATACCGTACATATTTTTGTAAATATCATTATATATCACCCAGATATTATCTAATATTCCTTCGTCGTTTAAGCGTACTGCACCTGTGCTTCTAATGTAATCGTGCATGCTATTCTCAGAAATAATAATATTTTCACCAACCTTAATATCTATTGCATTTTCCCTATTATTGTTTATCTCATTTCTGCCAATGTAAAGATACCTCGGATTGCCTCCGTAAGTTTGAATGCCGTCCCCTTGCATATAACTAATGTGATTGTCAACCATCCAAACTCTATCAGCGCTAGCTATTTCAGCACCATGAATGTCTGACTCATATGGAAGTTGCCAATCTCCATAATGGTGTATATAATTATTATAAATAACAATATCTCTTGAGCCGTCCATTAAAATGGCGTGTCTAGTGTGATTATGGAGTTCTGAATATCTAATGGCTATGAAATCTTGTGCCTGGTTTTCATGCAGGTTAATGTTTCCACCATCAATATCAAGATATTCAAGTATTAGATGGCTCCCGGCAAATCTTAGGGGGATGCTTATAATGGGCATATAGTTTTTATTAACGCCTCTCAAAAAGACAGGGTGATCTAAGTTCCCATTAGCCGTCACGAGAACATATTTACTTGTAGTAGTATAAGGACCTCCATGAACCTCGACAACACTCCCTGCTTCCAAATTTCTTGGAATTTCACACCTTGGATTATCAACTGTTCCATCACTACCATCATCACAATCTCCACTATTATCTACGTAATGAGTATAAGGTCCGTTGCCTGCATCTTTGTATGGTTCTAAACCGTTTCCAAAATCATAGCATTTCTCTGGGTTGGTTGTGCAATCTTCTCCGTCGCCAAGCTGGTACATGTAGTGTGTTTCCTCAATCCCAAAGTCAGGTGCAGGAATTCCGATGGGTGGCTGCCATTCGCATTGGTTGTTTGTGTTGCATTCGAATCCTGGGCCTCTTGGTGTACAGTCAACATCTGTGTTGCATAATTGGGCAAAGCCAAGCGAAGTCAAGAAAATTACAAAAAGCAAAACTAGCAAATTAAAAAATTTTCTCATTCTGATTCTATAGATACAAAAGTATTATTTATTACTTTCTTTTTGCGATTTTTTTTAATTTTTAGCAGCTGCAGGAGGCAAATGCGTTGCACTGGGAGCAGACCTCGGAAGCAGACAAAGCACGGTTCCAGATTTTTACTTCTGCTATTTGGCCGTTCCAGTTTGAACCGATTCTTAGGGTTTCCGTCGAAACAGCTTCTGTTGGGCCTGTAAGGGTTTCTTGGTCTGTTTGCAATACGCCGTTGACATAAATTAAAACTTGTGTTCCTGTAAATACTCCTATGTAGTGATGCCATCCTGGACCGGGATTTGTTCCGACATTCTCATTCGAAGATGCTGTTACACTTGTTCCGTTTTCGTTCCAAACATAGAAATTCATTCTTTCATTGCCTTCTATACCTAGAGAAAAGATGTCGTCCTGTACACCTCCACCTTCTTGTTCAGAGATTACCATTTGAGTACAGGTTCCTGCAAGGCAGGCATTATCCAATATTTTTGCCCAAGCACTTATAGTAAATTGGTTCACATTTTTCAAAATGTCTACGTTTCCAATTGAAACCTCATCATCCCCTCCATCAAAACTTAGGGCATTTCCGGATATGGCGCCAGAAATCCATCCGCTGGTTGGATTGCAGTCTAGTGTGCCGCAGGGATCAAAGTTTTCAAGCGTTCCGTTATTGCTTCCAGCAGAATCGTCTGCTGTTGCCCCGCTGCCCTCACTAAAAGCGTAGTATGCGACAAGGTTTGGGTCGGCGCTTGCCCCAGAGCCTCCGAGCACGATGTCAACTTGCCTTTGCAGGCCTGCGTAGTCTGTGTACTGAATGGTTATTATTCCAGTGCCTTCTAACATGCTGCTGCAGGATATATCTATTTGCCCTCCGGCTGTGACCTCTACCGAACTGCTACCAGTAGGCAGGGCTGAATCATTGAGCGTGCAGGCTGCGCCGAAAAATGCGCCAGCTAGGACCGAATCCGTTACCTCAATCTTGTCGCCTGTGATATTCTGCAGCCTTATCACTGCATTGGAACCGGAAACAGCTCCTGCCTCCAACATAATCTTTGTAGGATCGGAAGAGGAAAAGACCGCGTCATCGGCAGGACTTCCGACAATAAAAACCAGGACTGCTGCAACAACTACTATCAGAATCAAAGCCCAGCCATAAGTCATTAGATACTCTAAGCTGGCTTGTGCTCTAAAATTCATGAAAAAAGAAGAGCTTTCAGCCTTTTATTTGTTACTATTCAAAAGACCTTTTATGCTATCCTGAATTCAACTTTCTTTTTCATGTTCTTTTTTTCCCTCTTTTTGTTTTCCCTTTTTGTCCGGACTATTGGTAACCATAGGTATTTATAGGTGGCACACTGCTTGTTAGATTGGGTGAGTGCAGGTGGGATGTTTTTGGCTGGCACTCACTCGTTTCCCCCATAACAAAAAAAAGAGGAGGTTTTTTGAAGGTGAACAGGAAAAATTTTTTGATGCTATCCTTGCTTTTGCTTTTTGCACAAGCAGTGGCTGCGCAGGCTGAGGTTGAGCAAATAATGGCTCCGCTGAACAGAATCTATGACTTGGTAAAAGCGATTATTAGTGTTGTCGCTATCCTGGCCATAACCTTTGCTGGTGCAAAGTTCATGTTCTCAGGAGACAACATGCAGGTTAGGGAGGGCGCCAAGTCCATGATTAGCTATGCTGTAGTCGGCTTGGTGGTAATCTGGGTAGCTCCAATACTCGTGGGATACCTCACGGCACCAGTGGTATAAGAGCGCAAAGCTCTTATGCCCCCTCATTTTTCAGAGAGTATGATTAGACATGAGACTGCCAAAAGAAATTGTAATACTTGTATTGATGACTTCGGTTCTGCCGTTTGCAAGGGCAGCTATCCTGCCTAGTGATTGCTCGCATTTGGGTGGATGGCAGCAGGAAGAATGCAAGAACATTCTGGCAGACACTTCACTTAGCCTAGGGCAAAAAGAAGACTTATATTTAAATTTGCTTGAAAGCCAGCAAACCCTGCCAAGCCACGATTTTGCCTTTAAATGGAACAAAAAACAGGTGTTTGAGGGGCCGCCAGCTGGCGCCATGCCGCAAAGCTCTGGAATCATAAAAGACGCCTACGAAACAGACGGCCTTATCAAGCAGTTGACTGGATTAAGAAAACATCAAGAAGAACACAAGACACAGTGCCAAATCATGACTTATAGGTGAAAAAGCGATAGTTTTATTAACACCTATAGCATTATATAGTGTCTATGCCTTATAGAAGTGGAGTAACAACAATTCAGTTAAGCCCTGCAACCAGGGACAAGCTAAAGGGCCTGGGGAAGAAGGGCGAGACCTACGAGGGCATTATCCTGAAGCTAATTAAGCGATGCGGCAAATAGCCGGATTGGGAACGAGAAGATTCGAACTCCTGTCAGGTGCCCTTTCTAATGCCCTTCCTTTAACGAAGAAAGGCATTTCCCGAAGCACCAATGCTACCAAACTACACCACGTCCCCCAATAGCCTTAAATATTAGAAAGCACATAATGGTATTAAAACATAAGCCGGGAACAGTAACCTATTTTCCTTCGTATCCCGAACGCTGAATACTACCAAGCTATACTACCGCCCCTTGGTTAAATAAATATGATATAGCAAGGTTTAAAATCAATCCAGCTCGCCCAATTTGCCAAAATTGTATGTTTTGTCAGCCACAGCAAAGACCCTGAAATCGCCCAGGTCCTGCTGCAGGAAGGGGCTCAGGAGCTCGCTGTTTCTTACATCGGTTCCGATGGAAACTGAATTCATGCTTGGCTGAACTATGAGGTTCTTGCCCTTGTACTTTCCCACTAAAAATGCCTTGAACTGCTCTTCCTTGTACTGCTCTCTGATTGTTATGGCCGGGTGCTCGTGCCCTATAATGATTGTGCCGGCTTTCTTGTAGCCTGTGCTGTTTGGAATCTTTTCCCCATGGGTAATGAATGCATTTGACTTCTCCAGGAAAATTCCCTCTTCCTCTACCTTTAAACCTTCCCATTTGGCGATTGGGCCAAGGATTTTGTCGTGGTTGCCCTTGATGAGAACCAGCTTCTTGGCTGCTGAGCAGCCAAGGTTTTTTGCAAACTTTTTGCGCGTGACCGGAAAAAGTTTTTTGCAGTGCGCTTGCAGCAGGCGCAGCACATCGATTACCTCTCGCCATTCCTGGTCCGAGATTGAGCCAAACTCGTGCTTGAGATCTCCATTGATGACTATAAGTTCTGGCTTTACACTGGGGAAAATTCTTTCCTCAAGGTGCTTTTTTATCTCGCGGAAATTGAAGCGTGGCAGCATTGTTCCCCTCTTGTTGAACATTTCCTCTACTCCAAGGTGAAGGTCTGCAATTACCAGTGTTTTGTCTGCTTTCAGCCAAAGCCCTAGTCCGTGCGCAAAGATCCCTTGAAGCAGTTCATTCTCCTGCATAAAGAAATTTTTGAGTAATACTCATTTAAATATGAGTTAATGCCTTATTTTCTCGTTATGACTGTTGTTGAGGACGCCATTCCCAGGGCAAAGGAAACTCTGATGTTCTGCAGCACGCCTGACGGAATGTTTGCCTCCGGGGGCAAGGGCGGCTATGACAGCGTTTTTGCCCGAGACTCCATGATTGGCCTGATTGGCGCAAGCTGCTATGACTGGAAGCACGAGTTCAGGATACAGTTTGCCACAACCCTGAACACGCTTGCAAAGCACCAAAGCAAACACGGCCAAATCCCAAACTGTGTAGACCTATTCAGCGATCGTCCTGACCAGGTGACGTTCGCAACAATTGACAGCTCACTCTGGTACCTTCTTGGCTTGCAGTACTACAAGTACAATTACAAGGACAGGCGCCTTTTTGCAAGGCATAGGAAAAGGGCCAAAAAGACTTTTGCTTGGCTGGGTTGCCAGGATGCAGGCGAGGATGCTCTCCCTGAACAGCTTCCGACAAGCGACTGGCAGGACGCGTTCCCGCACAAGTACGGTCACGCAATCAACTCAATTTCCCTTTACTATGCCAATCTCCGGCTTTATGGGAAAGAGGGTGAGATGCAGGATGTGCTGGAGGCAATCTCAGGAAAGAACCAGTCAAAGATTATAATGTTCAACAAAAAGAAGGGCTATTTCTATCCCTGGGTGTGGAAGAATCACGACGGGGATATTGAGCAAGAGGAATGGTTTGATTCGCTTGGAAATTTGCTTGCAATTTGCTCAGGCCTGGCCAAGCCAAAGCAGGCTGACAGCATTCTTGACTATATCAAATCAAAAGGGATTGCCAAGCCCTATCCCATAAGGACAATTTATCCCCCAATAAAGAGGAAGGACAAGGAATGGCACAGCTATTTTGGAAAATGCCTTGCCAAAAACCCCCACTGGTACCTTAATGGGGGCATCTGGCCCTACATCGGAGGCTTCTATGTTGCGGCCCTGGTCAAAGCAGGCCGGTTTGAGGGTGCAAGGGAGCAGTTAAGCCTGCTTGCAGAGGTAAACAAGCTTGGTGCGGAAAAGGACTGGGAGTTCAACGAATGGGTCCACCCAATTAAAAAGAAGCCAATGGGAAGCCCTTACCATGCCTGGAGTGCCGGCGCATTCCTGTTTGCGCTCAGTGCTCTTGAACTGAAACAGTTGCCTCTTCTCGGCTAGAAACAGACAGATCGAGCTTTTTCTCAATCAAGTCATTGATGTCCTTTGAGGTCTTAACATAATCAAAGTTCTTTACCACATGCTTTCTTGCATTCTCGCCCATTTTCAGCATGAGCTCGTCATCGCTTAACATCTTGTACAGGTATTTGGACAGGTCGTCAACATCCACCCTGTAGCTGAGCGTCTTCGGCTTGTCAAACTGTATCTTATGCTTTTTTTCAAAACCCATCCACTTGTAGGCCCACTCTTCCTCAAGTTTTATCTCCTCGCCAACCTTTGTCAGGAACCCAGTCTCATTGTGGATTACCGTATCCTTAATTCCCATTGCGTCAATTGAAAGAACAGGCTTTCCGCAGGCCATTGCCTCAACCTGAATCATTCCAAAGCCCTCAATCCTGCTCGGCGCAGCGTAGACGTCGCAAGCATTGATCAAATAGCACATAAACTCTCTTGACAAAGCACCGTCAAGAAAATCAACCTTTTTCCTGATCTCAAGGTCCTTCATTATCTCCATTTCCTTTTTGTAGTGGTAGAGCGGCTTGTACTTCTCCCAAGTCTTGCCAATATACTTCCAGTTTGGAAAATCGCCATTAATCTTTCCAAGGGCCTGCAAAACCTCCTGGAATCCCTTGCTTGTGGTATCCCCCCCACTTGTCAGAATCATCTTCTCGTCCGGCTTGACGCCAAGCATTTCCCTGACTTCCAAGACCCGTGGATCGTCCTTTGGCAAGGGCCTCATCTGCGTTGTGTCAATCCCAATAGGCATTGGATAAATGTTCTTGTTTGTAAGCCCGTCCCTGTAGTAGGTTTCCTTCACCCAGCTGCTTGTTGTAAGCATCAAGGGTAGAGAGTCAAGCAGCTCGTGGTAGTTTGCAACCCAGCCGTCCGCATTGAGCCACGGAACTGGCTGGACTCCGTACTCTATCGGGTGCTCGATAAGCCGGGGCGCGTCAGCCCAATAGCCAATTCCAATCACTGCGTCTGGCTTGAAAGTCTTGTAAAGCAGTTCCTTCTCCGAAACCGCGCCCCTGTCACAGCGCACGACATCCGGCCCGTTCTTAAGCAAGCCCTTATAGAGCATGTCGCCCTGAATGCTTATGCCGTCCAGCTCTGGCGGATAAGGATAGAGTACCATTGATTTCATTGCGCGTCACTCTAAAGCTTTCGAATTGCGCCTTCAATCGCTTCACACTGAAGTTTTCGACCGCGCTTATGTTGCGCGCCTAACAGTTCAATCGCTTCGCCTTGAAGCTCTCAACCGCACGTGCACTGCGCGCTTCGAAGCTTTCCTTACTAAATTGGTAGAGTGAAGTGATTAATAAGCGTTTCGCTTGCGCGTTTCGCGCGCTAATTCGCGCCACAACGCGCGCCGTGCGCGCGTTCGCGTGAGCCGAGCAGCCGGCTGGGCTGCGTGCCATCTTCCGCCGCGAAGTCGGCGGGACTTGCGTCTCGCTTCGCTCGGCAGGCTCGATGCCACGTCCTCGTTTCGCTCGCAGTTCGTGCGCGCTTGCTTTGCTTGCGCTGCTGGCTGTAACGAGCGCGCTCACGCTTCCGCCACGCGGCCGAACGCCGCGCGTGACAGGGACGCAGAAGAAGCCGCTCTTCGACATTCGATAAGAAAAGAAGAAAACCTCGCGCGCACGCAGTTCTCTATCACGAAGCATTTCCTTGACCGCGCGGTGCACGTCCTTGTGCCTGTTGTGCCCGTACTCGCCGTTGCTGCCGTGCGTGAACAAAACATTGAAGTCTGTGCCGAGCCTGAGTTTCTTCAGCATCTTTCTAATGCGTGACTTGACAGGGCTCAAGGAGGGCAGGGGCTCTTCAACGTTCTCGTCCTCCAGGTTGGAGATTGCGCATTTCACACCGAGCCTTTTGCAGACTTTCCTGAATTTCGGGGCGCGGTCCCTATCGTCCTTCCTGCACAGGCTTAAAACAGCCCATTCCCAGCTTGGGTGCGTTAAAATCTGCCCGCCGCACCAAATAGTCTCGTCGTCGGGGTGTGCAACGATAACAAGAGCCTTTGTCATGCTACTTAATAGAGTGCAAAGTGTTAAATATAAATTTAGCCCTATTAGCTTTTGAAATGTATAAAAAAAGGCGCCTTTTCTCAGTGGGAGACCTGAACGTTGACATTCTGCAGGGGCTTGCGTCAAAGCCTGTGTTTGGGGAAGAGCGGAGGCTGCAGGAGCTCGCCATTTCCATCGGGGGCAATGCCGCGAACTTTGCGGTTATTGGCTCAAAGCTTGGCCTCAAACCGTTCCTAATAAGCGTAATTGGAAAGGACTTTGCAACACGCTTTCTCAAAGAGCAGCTTTCCGAAGCCGGGGTGAAGACTTCTTTGATTAAGAGCCAGAAGCAGAACACGTTTGCCATAATCCTTGTGAACAAGCGCGGTGAAAGGTCAATCCAGTCAATGAAGGACTGTTACCAGGATGTTGACTCAAAAAAGTTTGGGAAGCTGCTCTTGCCAAAACTGAAGCGCGGAGACTTTGTCTTCTTTGGCGGCTTCTACCACTTCAAGAACCTCAGGCCAAGCTTCAGGGGCCTGCTTGCAAAGGCAAAGAAGCGTGGGGCAACAATCTGCTTTGACACCTGCTTTGACAGTTTCGGCAAGTGGGACATCAATTCATTCCTTCCGTTCATCGATTACCTTTTTGTGAACGACCTTGAACTCAGGCACATCGCGCATGGCAGTACAATGCGGAAGCGCGTTGAAAGCCTTTTCAAAAAGGGCGCGCGCATTGTCGCGGTGAAGCAGGAGGCAAAGGGGGCGACCCTTTTCGTGAAGGGGCTTAAGCCAAAGCACTTTCCTTCGGTTGCCGGCCGCGTTGTTGACACAACCGGGGCGGGAGATGCCTTCAATGCAGGCTTTGTATTCGGCCTGATGCGCGGCTGGAGCCTTGAAAACTGCGCGATTGCGGGAAACTTTGTTGCTGCCAAGAAGATTAGAGTTCACGGCCTTGCCGCGCCGGCAATCAAGGCGGTTGAAAGGTTTGTTGCAAGGAACGGCAAGGCAGGTTAGTTTGCTGTATCATTCACTTATTCTCAATTAGTCTCTTTCTGCTCGACTTGAATGCAAAGACTTCAAAGACTACGAACGCCGCTACGATTAAAATGATTAGGCCTGATACAAGGTCAATCTGTGGAAATTGGAATTTTTCTCCTGGTTGGGTTGTCCCAGGGCCTATTCCTGGCTCTGTGCCTGGTGAGGCCTGCCCACCTGTTTCATCATCCGGTGGGATTTCTGCTTTTGCAGGCTCGCCAACAATTTGCCCTGGAGTTGCTTCGCTGAATTCCATTGATTCGTTCGAAAAAGCGTCTCCTACGCTGCCGGTGTGTGCTGGGTTCAAGGCAATTTCGTAGGAAGCAATTTCCTTTATTGAAATGGCTGGCTTGCTTGGGTCGTTTACTTGCTTTGAGTCAACGAATTCAAGCGGGCTAGCGTCAGAAGCTGCCTTTGGAAGTGTTATAAACTCGCCTAAGTCTTTGTCTTCGTACACAACAAGCTGGTCGCCATCTCTTAGCAGGGCTCCATAGCCCTGCCTGTGTCCGTCCTGTCCAAGCACACCGTCGAATGGGATGTGCAGAAGGGGGTAATCCTTTTTGGGCCCTCTTACTTTGTTAAATTTCACAAATATTTTGCCAGCTGGCTTTCCCTGGAAGAAAAACCCTTTTCTGAAGTCGTCTGCGAGGAATTCCCCTTGGCTGCCCTGGTTTGGCTCGAAGGAGACAACGGTTTCATACAAGCCTGGCCTGTCAAGTTCTGAGTCGTCAAATTGCAGGTTTTCTCCAAGATATTGGCCAAAGGCATCAGCATCAGTAAACCATATAGGGGTATCTGCAAGCAGCTGCCCCATTCCTTCCTTAAAGTCGTTTGAAAAGTCCTCTGAAAAGCCGTCTTTGACCAGGAAGGCCGGGAAATCGGCAAGTTTCTGAATCTCTTCCTCTTCAAGGCTCCACCTATTCTCTTCGACGTAATTAAGCCTTTTGAATAGTGCTGTCGTATACTGTGAGGCATCGCAGTAGTATTCGCTGCAGGTGTTCATTTCAATGTCTGACCAGTGCCAGCCAAACTTGGTTGCTGCAATCTGCTCAGGCGAACCTGCTTTTAACTGGATTGCCCTGCTTTGGGCCTGATTTGTTTCTGAATAGAAAGTTCTCTTGTAAATATTTCGTGATTCAAAATTGTTCTCATTTCCATTGATGTCTTGCGCTATTCCTAGGGTAAAACGCTCTCCACTCCAGTCTCTTAGGACAAACCTGAATTCGTTTTCCGGAACTGCTCCTTTTCTTGGCTTGACTCTTACAACCTTTCCCTTAACAATATTGTAGTCGAGCTCAAGGGGCTTTAAGCCATTCCAGTCAAATTCTTGTACGACGGTTTCCTTCCTTAGCCTGTAACTATTAGTGTCAAAAAATAGGTAGAGCGCATTTTCATCCCCCGCGGATTCTGAAACATTTTCTATAACAATGTCTAAGTCGTTGCTGTTGTGCAGGGCAACAATTGCTTTATCATCAAAATTGCTGTACTTTAATTGCTTTTCTGGTTGGCTTATGCTTTTCTCTTGAAGCCTGGCTGTATTTGATTCCGATTTGGTTGTGTTTGCCTGTTGCTGGATTTGCTTAATATGCAGCCTGTTGGCATCCCAGCTCACAACCCTTTGCACAAAGTTCAGCCAGTCCTCCATTCCCGCAAGCGCTTTTCCATTCGGCTTTTGTCCGACAAAGCCCATGCC
>JAFCBY010000071.1 GCA_017610485.1 Candidatus Falkowiibacteriota bacterium | reverse complement strand
GCGTTCTCTTGGGCATTAGGGAGCATTTTTATTTGGATAATGAAATAAAGGAGTGGTTGAAGAATGGCAAAATCAAGGAATTCAAGCGATAGGGCGCGTTACAAAATTGTTTCAGAAGAGTTAAAGCAGTTCAAAAGGCTTGTGAAAGGCCATGAAAAGCTCTTGGCAGCCATCGGAAGATTATAAAGGGGCCTATACAGAAGTTCTTCTCTTTTTGCTTTACAGCAACGAAATCAGAGTAATTGCCACAATGCTTAGGAGTGCCCCTATTAGGAAGTGGAGTGGCTTGCCCTTTTCGCCGCGGGGGATCGTGTCCCTGATTACTATGTAGAACATTGCGCCCAAGACAAAAGAGAAGAGGCCATAGTAGTGGAATTGGGTTAGGCTCATCACTATTGCAAAGGCGGCTCCCAGGAAAGGAGAAAGGGGCAGGAAAAAGCCGGAAATTGTTTTCCTGTTGAAGTGCTTGTCAATGTGGTTGAGGGAAAGGCTGCTTGAAAAGGTGTGGAGCAAGAGCGGGATGAAGATAAGGAAGCCGGCCACAATGTCGTTTTGGCCAAAAACAAGGAACAGAGTTATGCCCACCACAAAATGGTTGATGAAAAAGCCGATGGCGTGCACAAATCCAAGGTCCTTCAAGAGCTCGTTCTTGTTCCTGACATGCTGGTAAATGAACTTTTCTCCCAAGTGAAAGAGGATAAAGCCGGCAAAAAGCAGGAGGTATATGAAGTTTCCCATGTGGGCAAATCCCTTGAAGAACTCGGGCAGGAGACTTAAGAAGATGACGCCGAGGAAAAGCCCTGCGGAGAAGGAGATTGTGTGAATGTGGAACTTTTCAACATGCCTGGCATACTTGTCCGAAAAGATGTGAACAAGCACGAGGATAAAAGCAAGTACAAGTGCTAAAACCATGATGAGAACAAATAACGGTTTTTTGGTTTAAATAGTTTTCTGAAGTAAAATAGTCTGAGATGGCCTCAATAACCGTTGATTTCCACACACACCTGCTTGAAAAGGAGGTTAACCCAAAAAACTACTGGAAAGCAGCCAAAGCAAAGAAGCTGGACGCTGTGGCAACAACCGAGCACTTCAACCTAAAGCCGGAAAAGGCATACAAAATGCTTGCGGAAGAAAAGCCAAATGGAATCTGCCTGATTCCCGGAATGGAGCTGAGCACCTCAATCGGGCACGTTGTCGCGCTTGGAAAAGACGAAGGCATTTACGAAGTTGAAAAGCTTTTCAGGAAAGGGATTGACATTAAGAAGGCGATTGGAATAGCGGAAGGGGAGGGAATAACGCTAAGCATTGCACACCCCTGGGGGCTAAGCTACGACAGCGCGGCATACCTTCTCGGCGAGAAGAAATTGTACGCGCTGGTTGAAAGGGAAGAGATTGGAGTGGAGGCATTCAACGGAATGTTTGGAAACGTAAGCAGCTTCTTCTACGCAACAGACTGGGTCAGGAAGCCAATGAACTTCTTCGACTTCCTGGAAACAAGCAGGATCGGCAGGAAAACGAGGCTGAGCAAGCTCGGCAAAAAGGGAAAGGAAAAGCTTGACAAAAAGGGAAAGGAAATAATTGAAAGGTGCCAAAAGCCCTACGAGCTGGCCGAAAAGGCAAGCTTTGCAACCGCGGGAAGCGACGCCCACCACCCGGACAGGATTGGAACAGGCGTCACCAAACTGAAGATTGGGGAAAAGAGGGTTGGAGCCATCCTGGAGGCAGTAAAGGACAAGAAAAAGGTAGAATGGCTTGGGCCAAACGTCAGGGAAAAGGGAAAGGGCTACGAAGTGGAAAAGATAAAGATTCAGAGAGCGGAAGTGCTGAGCGGAATAAAGTACGCCACGAAAAGGGCGATAATGAAAAAGGTTGGAAGGAAGGAACCCGGGAAGAAAGGCAAGGAAGCGAGTTCTTAAATACTTGTTTAGTCCTAATTTTTGCGCATGATTTTTTCGGTGGAGCAGGATACTGGCCTCAAAGACATTCCCAAGGAAGCAGTACACCTGCACTTTGTGAGGCCTGCCAAAAGAAAGCGCGTAGAAGGCATTCTAAGAAAGTGCAGGGAGCTGAAGACCGTTTCGATGAGCAAAAGCACGGCCAAAAGGATGCCGGAGAAGAACCTGGAATTGCTGAAGAAAAAAGGCGTGAAGGTGGAACAGGTCTCAAGGCAGGGCCGGCCGATTTCCGTTCCCCTGGCAAAAATGCAGCACGCAATGGAGATGAGGAAAGACTACCAGAGCCTGAGGGAAATTGAGAGGGTGACAGGCATAAGCAAGAGCACGGTCCACTATTTGGAAAAGTATGCGGAGAGAAGCAAGCTCAAAAGCGGGAAAAGGATAATTTATCTAAAGTAGGGCCAAAGGCAGTTTTGAAACAGGGTGAAGGGGATATGGCAACAGAGTACTTTGAAAAGGTTTTGTTCGAGCTGGCAAAGAAAGGGGAACAGGACAAGGTCAAGTTCCTAAAAAGCCTGTACAGGCGCATCATGCCAAGCCAGTTTGAAAGAATCAAAAAGAACGACAAAAGCGTCTTTGCAGAACTCTTCATGCCAAAATGGGTCACCTGGGAACTGTTAAAGGCCTGGGCAGAGGGCTTTGAAGTGCCTGGAAAGGGAAAGACCTGCATTCTGTGCGAGTCAAAAAATGAGAACGGACTAGACTTCAACGACAGGTTTATTTGTGAAAGCTGCTTTGTGAGGCTGAAGCAGCTGGAGTGAGGAAAAATGGCTAGATCACCTCCACCACCAAAAAAGCCACTGGAAATTCTTGCTGGGGGAGAGAAAAGATTTAACAAAAGAAAATCGTGGCTTTTAAGACTCTGTTTAGTGGCCAGACGAAATCTCAGGAGAAAGAGAAGGCACTGATTCACTGCCTTGGCTTCTGCTGCCTGTAGTGGCATGCAGGGCACTCCCACTCCTCAACAGGCTTCCCGTTTACAACCCGCTCCAGGCCAACGCGCATCATTTCGGCTCCGCACAAAGGGCACTTCATAGCATGGTTTGGAGTGCAAGTATTTAAAAGGATAATTTGGATTCAATTATAGCATGGCACTAAAGGCTGTCTTGTTTGATTTGTTTGGGACACTTATCACCCCCACCTTGCCAGAGTACGAAATTATAGAGCGGTTTGGCTTGGACTTAAAAACCCACCCTGGATTGGTTAGGGCTGTCTGCGGGCAAAAGTTTGAAAACAGTTGGGGGAAATACCTCGGCAAAGTGGCTGAGGCGGCAGGAATTGAGAACAACAAGGGAAACAGGGCCGTCGTCAGGGAAATAATAGACCAGGCACTCGAAAATGGCATAAAGGGCGTTTTCCCGGAAGCAAAAGGCGTTTTGCAGGGCTTGAAGGAAAAAGGTTACGCCCTTGGCCTGGTTTCAGACTGCTATCCGATTTCCAGGGAGATTCTTAAAAAGAACGGGCTGCTTGGTTTCTTCAAGAAAGAGGCGGTCATTTTGTCATACGAGGTCGGCATGATAAAATGGGACCAAGAAATTTACAGGGTTTGCCTTGAGAGGCTTGGAGTAAAAGCAGAACAGGCAGTAATGGTCGGAGACAGCCTGGAGACAGACATACAGATGTCAAAAAAGGTTACCAACGGAAAGATTCAAGGAATTTTGATTTCGGCGGAAGAGGGAGAGAAAGCAAAAGGCCTTGCCAGGGTGGTCTCCAGCATGGCAGAGGTTCCAAGGGCAGTTGAGGAATTGAGATGAGTGGAAAGATGGCACTGAAAGCGGTTTTGTTTGACTTGGACAACACTCTTGTGGACTTCATGCGCTTCAAGAGAAGGTGCAGCGAGGCAGCAATCGGCGCAATGGTTGAGGCAGGCCTTGGAATGGAGGAAGAAAAGGCCAAGGGCATTCTGTTCGAGATGTACGAGGAGTTTGGCATAGAGGACCAGGACATCTTTGGAAAGTTTTTGAAGAAGGTTAGAGGAAATGTTGACTACAGGGTGCTGGCGGCAGGCATTGCCGCATACAGGAAGGTAAAAGCAGGCTACATGCTTCCCTATTCAGGTGTAAGGGAGACGCTGATTAAACTCAAGGAAAAAGGGCTTGTGCTGGGAATTGTGAGTGACGCCCCCAGAATGCAGGCATGGTTAAGGCTAGCGGAAATGAACCTGCTTGAATTCTTCAGTGTGGTGGTTGCCCTGGAGGACACAGGAAAGCTCAAGCCAAGCAATAGGCCATTCAAAAAGGCAATTAGCAAGCTTGGGTTCAAAGCAGAAGAAATCCTGTTCGTGGGAGACAATCCTGGAAGGGACATAGACGGCGCAAAGAAAATGGGAATGAAGACCGCTTTGGCAGAATACGGGCAAACCGTTGAAGGGAAAAGCAGCCCGGACTTTGTGCTGAAGAAAGTGAACGATTTGGTCAGGGTTGTTGAGGAATGCGGTTGAAGTTGGGGAAAAAAGACATCAATTTAGAATAAGGGATATTTTATGCGACAAAATAGGAGAACAAAAGCGTGGAATAAACGGTATGGGGCAAGCATTTTGAAAAAAACCTGGAGGGAAAGCAATTTGGGGAGACGAAGGAAACCTTTGTTACGTGTACTGAGCCCTTTTAGAGTTGTAAAGGCACCCAACTTAAAATTGCTTGAAAAAATGATTAGAGCAATTTCAAACGGGAAAAAAACCTCGAGGATTTTTATCAGAGGAAATGCACTACTATCGAACAGCCATAACTGTGAGGAAAAGTGGGTTAAGGCCCCAAGAGGAAATCTTGACATAGGTACAGGGAAGATAACCTGGGACAGAGCCCCTGGTTTGGATATTGGAGAATATGAGTTTCTTCTATATGGAACTAATGCAAAAAAAGGGATAGAAAAGGAAGGAGAACTAAATTTGGTTATAAGAGATGGGAAAAATTTTTCAGGCTGGCTTTCGTTTGAAGGCAAAGAAACCCCTTTTGAAAATTGGGACATTCCAGGCAAAAGCGAACTTAGAAATCAATTATCAATATTTATAAGGACCCTTATTAAAAAAGGCCATATGGCCCCCTTTGTAGATGTAAGAATGAGGTTTGTAAAGTGGAGGGAAGAAGAAGGTATTGAGTTCTTCGATTTAAGGGGGGAGGGAAGAACCTAAGTATATTCTTTAAATTGGAAGCCCTTTTTATTTTTGAAGAACTGCTTGGTTAGATCCATGCACTGTTGAAGGGCTGCGTTGATGTTGTTGCCTTTCCCGTTGAAGCCTGCTGCGCCGGCGTGGCCTCCGCCACTTCCGGGAAAAGTATCAGGAAGCTTTTGAAAAACGTGCTTTGCAAGGTCAAAGCCAGCCTTCTTTGTTGCGTTCTGCGAGGCACGGCCGCTAATGCGCAGCTTGCCCATCTCCGAATCTCCAACGAAAGCGATGTCTGCGCCAATTCTTACAAGGGCCGAAGCCGCATCAGACTCAAAGGCACCCACGTCAGACATGACAGCAATGTAATCCGAGACCAGGAAAATCCTTGCGCGCTTGGCGGCTTTCAACTTGGCAATCTTCTCGTCAAACGTCTGCTTTACCGAGAAAAGAGAGGTTCGCTTGATTTTAAACACGAAGACATCATGGAAAATGTTTTGCTGTTGGCCGTTAAGAAATAAGCCGAGTCGGTGACCAGGCCTGCCGCAAGGCATGTTGCCGTCCTCCTGTCAAGGGAGATGTGGCTTTTTTTGAGCCAGTCGAAGACAAGCTCGCAGGAGGCAACCGCGTTCTGGTCCGCAAGCGTGTTTTGGGAAGGGACAATTTTCTTCTTGGTTGTTCGGTGGTGGTCTATTAGGAAAAGGGTTCCCTTGAAGGACTTTATTTGTGGGGCAAGAACGCCCGCCATTTTCAAATCGTTGAAGTCCACCAGGAAAAGCGTGTCAAATTGCTTGAGGCTTTGCTTTTGGGTTAGGGTGTAGGGAATTTTCAGTTTTTTTGCAAGGCTTTTGGCCGGCAGCGAAATGTGCTCCGGCACGAGAATGCTGGCCTTGTTCTTTTTTGCCAGGGAGAAGTAGAGTGAAGCGGCGGCGCATATTGCGTCAACGTCCGCCCCGGAGTGTGTTATTAGGGCTATTTTCTTCCCCTTGATTGAGGAAAGCGGTTTTGGCAACAGCATCACTTTTTGTTTTCTTTAACTTCTTTGGCTTCGGATACCGGCTTGCCCTCAAGCTCTGACTTTAGCTTGTTGAGCTTGTTTATGAGGCTTTCTTCCTGCTTTTCCACTGTCTTCAGCCTTAGGTCAATGCTTTCCTTTTTTTCCTGCAGGTCCTTTTTGACTTTGGTTGTGTCATCCAATATTAGGATGTTTCCGACTGCCTTGTAGACCTTTTTTTCCTTTGTTGTGGCCAGTTCGTCCAGTGCCTGCTTCATTGTCATGCTCTGAATTTGCATCTGCTGCTTTTGCGATGATGTGTTCATTAGCTGCATTCTGTTTCTCTCGAACTGTGCTACTTTTGCTTGATCCATTTCTGTCATCCTCAAACCTCCAGAATGTTCTTTGAAAGAATAATTGAACTCACACAACCATTCAGCGAAGCCCTTAGGGCGCTTGCATCCGAGGCCTTGATATTAACTGAAATGGTTGTGCTTTTAATACCTATTGATGTTGTGCTTCTCCTTGCGTGCTTTGCGTTGATTTCTGGCTGGATTGCCTTTTTGATCAGGCTCGCCTGCCCCTTTGGAAAATCAAGCTTTAAATTCAATTCAAGCTTGCTTTTATCTTGCTTTGATGTCTTTTGCAACACTGTCTCTCAACTTGTAGAGTATTTTGTTTGCGCAGGACGGGCACCTTATTAAGCCGCCTTCCGGCAGTGTTTCAATCCTTCCACCGCATTTTGCACACCTGTAAGTCATTTCGCCACCTTCTCCGTCTTCTTTTCGCTCTTCTCTTCTTCCTGTTTTTCCTCTTCCTCAGGGCTTTCCTCAATCATTTTCTCAAGGGTTTTGCCCTTTGAAGCGAAACCTTTTTGCGCAACAGTTTTCTTTATGATGTTGCCAGGCAGTGTTGTTGGCAGGTATGCTCCGCCCGCAAACTTTGCATGGCATTTTCCGCAGGTAAAGATTCCTGCCGCCTTCCTTTTAACCTTTTTGAAGCCGCACAGTGGGCAGACGTAATTCTTCTGCTGCTTATCCTCTATTTTGAGCAGCCTCTTCCTTATGCCTACTCCGTACCTGCTTCCAAGGCGGCCTGCCTTCCTAACCTTTTTTGTCTTCCCCATTTTCAGAGCCTCTTTTATACCAGTTTTCTCAGGTCCTTTCCTTTCTTGAAGGCTATTTCAATGCATTCGTCTATTTCCGATGCCTTGAACGAGCCTGATTCACCCTTTTGGAAAGCGCAGAGCGTTTTGTCGTCCGCTGTTGAGCAGGTAAACCTTGCGTCCATTGCCTTCCACTCCAAAAAGTTGGGGTCTAGCACAACCTCGCCTGCAATTTTGGCAAAGGTGAAGAGCAGCGGTTGCTTCAACATCTTTAGCTTTCCTGTGTACTCGTGCTTTACCAGCTTGTCGTCCTCAAGCTTTGGAATCTTTGTCTGGTTTAGGGCAGCCAGTGCGGCAAGGGCCATTGCATCAAAGAGATTTCCATCATCATTCAAGACATAGGAATCAATGAATGCAATCCATACAAGCTCTCCCTCCCTAATACAAAGGGTTTTGAAGTCAATTGCCTTGCTTTCCCTAATGCCCCTGTCTACAACCCTTGCGAGCTCTATGACAGCCTCTCTTGGCGGCCCAACCTCAAATTCTGGGTTTGCAAACTGCAGGAGCTCTGCTCCAGTGCTTATTGTACCCTTGTCCGGATTGTCGGGATAGGGCGTGCCCGGAATGAGCTTTACGCCCGAAGCCACTTCCGTGTCCCCAATCTTTGCCCTGGCTCCGCCGTCAGCGTTTTCGCTTATGCCCTTTTGGATTGAGATTGGCCTGTATTCATCCAAGGCCCTTCCGTCAACCCTTTTTCCCTCTTTGAGGAGGGAAATTACATTGTCCGATTTCAAGTTCCAAATTACGTCTTCCATCAAAATCACCTTTTCGCCTCTGCTTCAGCAAACTTTTTTCTCAGTGCCTGCCTTTGCATTTCGTGTATTTGCTTGCAGCCTTCTATGCCAAGCTTCAGGGACTTTGCCCATTCGGCTTTTGTCAAAAGGCCATCCATTTGAAGAAGAACTATTTCCTCAGTTCGCGGCAGTATTGCCAGCGGGATGTCGACTGCGTCGGGAGCGTCCTCCTCGTCCTTGTTCAGGTCGAGGATTATTTCCCCGCCTGCCTTTCCTACTCCTACTGCGGACACCAAATCCCTCATTGGGAGCCCTGCATCCGCAAGGGCAAGACTTGCTGCCACCAAAGCGGCAACTCTTGTGCCGGCATTGCTGTCAAGAATTTCAACAAAAACATCAATTGTTGTGTTTGGAAACCTTTCGAGGAAAATTGCCCTCTCCAAAGCCTCCCCTGAAACCTTGCTTATTTCAATTTCCCTTCTTGCTGGCCTTGGGTTCTTCCTGTCAGGCACACTGAATGTTGCCATCCTGTAAGTGTATGAAACCCGGGCCTTGTAGGGGTTCTGCGTATGTTTTGGCAGGGCTTCCCTTGGCCCCATTACGCCTGCAATTATTTTGTTCTGGCCCCATTCAATGTAAGCGCTTCCGTCAGCTCTTGGAAGCACTCCTACTTCCATCTTGATTGGCCTCAGTTCATCAACTTTTCTCCCGTCAAGCCTTTTTCCGCCCTTAACATATTCTATCTTTTCATCTTTTTTTGGCATTTTTCACTTCACCTTCTTTCCTTTTAAAAATTCTTCAACTTTAACCGTCAAATTGTCCAAGTGGGACTCGGCCTCAATCAGCCTGATTGCGGCAACGAGCTTTTTTGCGTCCCCATCCTTGACCCAGACCCAGCCATTTCTTCCAACCAAAAGGTTGCATCCTGTGCCCTCCTTCAAGACTGAAAGCATGCTGCCGTTCTTTCCAACAATTCTTGGAACCTTGGCCGGTGAAACAGAAATTATTTCTCCGCCGTAAAAAACCCTTATGTCAAAAAGGCTTGCCTCATTGACCTCGTTTACCTCTGATACCTTTGCGCTGATAACACTTCCTCGCTCCAGCCTTTCCCTGACCTCGTCGTCAGCAAAGTAGCTGTTGTAAATGCTGTTTATGTCAGCCAGGTATCCCCTGACAGTCTGCCTTGTCACAATTCCAACAAGAAGGTCTCCCCTTTTCGGGATGTACCTTCCGCTGAATGCCACAACAGACGCGAGGTCTGAATTGGGGTAAGCTATTCCTAAAGCCTCAGAGTAAACCTTTCCATTTTCAGTAAAAACGTTCTGGCCGAGCTTTTTCCTTCCCTCGGTAACCAGGTCGCCTGGAACAACAACCTTTTTTTGCTTGTGTTCCACTTCTACCTCAACTTCTTTCTCCATCATATCACTTCTCCAAAATCTTTGTTTCTGCTTCTCCGTGGCAAAGCGCGTTGAGGTCGTTCAAAAAATCCTGCTTCAATCCGGCAGGCATGTCAACAACCGCGATAAGGGTACCGTCGCGCTGCCACTCTTCCTTAAGCAGAGTGTACTTGTGCAGGACATGCTCGGTCTTTGCCGCATGCGCTGCAGAAATCTTAATTGCAATCTTAATGTGCTCCAGCGAAATCGGGATAAGCTTCTTAATCTCCTTGATTATGCCGGGCAGCTGTTCCTCAATCGACTTCATCTCGTCAACTCTGACCTTGGCTTCGGCTAAAGCGTTCTCAATCCTCTTTGGAGGGTGGGGCGTGTTTGTCTGCGGGTTCATTGCATTCCTCGAAATGAACTCGACAAGCTCACGGTGCCTTGCCTCCTTCATCTGCCGCCTTTGCTCTGTTGTAAGCTGCACCTCTCCGTCTTGGACAATGGTTTTGGCGATCTCCTCAATGTTTGTGGTGCCAAAGGATTTTGCAAGTGCCTCAGGGCTCTGCTCGCTGCCCTTGGCAGCGTCCTTGAACACGGTTTCCACTGCAAGCAAATCAGAAAAATTCACATTTTCACCCTTTTTTAGCTGCAATGCAAGGTCTGGATCGACAAGAATTTCGAACTTTTCACCCTTGCTGTCGAACCTTGCGGTTACAGCCTCTTCTAGCTTGACCATTGGTCAAAAAACCTCTTTTTTCATTTGGATTGCTTTTTCCCTAAAATAGATTTTAGCCTTTGCCTTGAAATTCTCTCAAATTCCTTTCCAACTTCAACAAAAGCGAAATCCAGCCTATTAACATCAAGTTTCTCCTTGTCTCCAAGGCCCTTTTCCAAACCCTTCAAAGCCAATACCAGGGCATTGTCGAGGGGCAGGCCTTCCTTGTAATTCTTCTCAAAGTAAGCCATCGCCTCCTTCTTTCCCTTTCCAATCGCAATGGCGTGGTACTCTGCCAAAGCCCCTGATGGCTCGGTCTCAAAGACGCGGGGGCCTGACTCGTCAACGCCCCCAATAATGAATGAAACACCAAAAGGCCTCATTCCGGCATACTGTGTAAACAACTGCTTAATGCCTGAAACCTGCTTTACCAGGGTTTCGACCTGAATCTTTTCCTCGTAATACATTTTGTTCTCCTGTGCTTCCTTTCTTGCAAGCTGCACAAGCCTTCTTGCGTCCCCAACAAGGCCTGAAGAAATGGCCCCGATGTGGGTGTCAATCTTGAAGACCTTCTCAATGCTCGCCGGCTTTATCAGCTTGCTGGTAACCTTCTTGTCAGCCCCAAAAAGCAGGCCACCTGCGTAAACCCCTGTTCCACAATCTTGCTGGCATACTCCACCTGGTAGAGCCTGCCGTCAGGACTAAACATTGTAGAAACACGATCATACGCACTGCTTTTACGAGAACCAGGATACATCAAAAAAACCCTTTTTTTCTTTTCTCCCTACTTTTATAAATTGAATAACGGAAGTTATAAAAAGGTTAGCAAAGGGGCGGTTTTTTGCCGTTTAAGCGCTAATTTCCCCTCAGGCTCTTCAAGGTTCCAGAAATTTTAAGGGTTTTGGGACCGAATTCTTTGGGCAGAGAAAGGATTGCCTTTGCCACCTTTTGCCCGCTGCCAAGGTGGCACCTTACAATGCCGTTTCCTGTTTCCTTCTTGAACTCAATGAACCAAAAGCCAAGCTTTTTTCTTTCATCTAGTGAAAGCGTGTTCATGACCAGGTCAAACGCCTTTTTGGAGTTTGAGACATTGGCAAGCTGGAAGAGCACGTATCGCCTTTTTGCACGCTGGGTCTTTTTGGGAAGCTTGCGCTTGGGCGCCTCCTTCTTTACAGGGCCAAAGCCGGGCTTTGGCTTCCTCCTTTTGCCCGCCTGCATTTTCTTCTTTTCAGTCATTTCAGTTCACTCAAAGAACTATCTATGCCCAGCTTGTTAAATATTTCCCTTTCAAGCTCTTCAACCTTGGGCTTGCAGGAAGAGATTTTTTCAATAATCTTTTCTTCCCTGCCATACCTTTCAAGCAGGTACTTGAACCTCTCGTCCAGGGAGACTATTCGGTCGTGGTTAACGCGCTTGTCAGCGTAGTACACAATCTTTTCCTCCCAGGCCTGGAAAGGACTTGGCTCAAGAACTATTGGCAGGTTGTGCTTGAAAGCAATTAGGCCAAGCTGCGGAAAGCCCTCCTCTTCAAGAATCCGTTTTGAAATTGTGCCATGGCCTGATCCAATCTCAAGGCTCTTCATTTTGTCAATGTCGTGGAGAATGGCAGCCCTGCTGACCAGGTCAATGTCAATTTGCTCGCCTGCCTCCTGCAGCTTTTTTGCGAGGAAGACCGCAACCTTTTCAACAGCCAAAGAATGCCTTACAATGTGCTCCGGCAGTCCGTGCTTTTCAAGGAGAGCGAGGCAGTCTTCCCTTGAGGGAAGCATTACACTTCCTCCAGCTCGTAGTCTGGCTTGCCACAGCCCTCTTTTTCCAGCCACTCAATCTGCTGCTTTGGGTCGCGGTAGCCCAGCCTGTCGAAGAAGCCAGGGCTCTCCTTAAGAATAAGGTCGACTGTTGCATTCTCAATTGCAAGAATGTTTTGGGAGAGGAGGAAGCCAATGTTTTGGACGCGGGCAAAGGGTGCGTCGCCGTGGCAGTCGCAGACGTCACAAATGTCCATTAGGATGCTTACAAAGAGCAGGTCCTTTTTGCCAAAGCATTCCAGGACGGCAAGGGCGCAGCTTGCAAGACCGTGGTCTGAAAGGAATTCCTTCGGCGACATTGCCTTCTGCGGGCAGGCCTTGAAGCATTTTCCACAGCCCCAGCACCTCACACTAACCGAGGCCTTTTCGTTCTTTATGGAAATTGCGTTCACAGGACAGACCTTTACGCAGGCACCGCATCCAATGCACTTCTCCAAAGAGACCTGCATGTTTGCCTTGTCGTGGCAGGCCATCTTTGTGCTTCTGTCAACTGCGCCCATTCCAAGGTTTTTGATGGCGCCACCCAAGGCAGAGAAAGCATGGCCCTTGGCGTGGGTCAGGACAAGCATTGCGTCTGCTTCTGCAATCTCCTTGATGACACCGGCTGGAAACAGCCTGCCATCTTTTGGGACAGATGTGTTTGAGGCCAGGACCGGGCAGCCCATTGTTTCCTCTGTAAAGCCGTTTTTGCGCGCGGTCTCAAGGTATTTTTTGGGCGTATGCCTTTCCGCCTTGTAAAGGGTTGCAGAGTCAATCAAGAAGGGTTCTGCACCAGCCTCCTTCAGCACCTCAACTATCTTTCCCGCAATTGGAGGCCTTACATAATTCAAATTACCGTACTCTCCCATATGCAGCTTTATCGCGACCTTTTTTCCCTTCCAGGCTGATAAATCAAATTTTTGCAGAGCATTGCCTAGCTTTGGGAGAAAGTTATCCTTGATAAAAAAAACTTTGCTCATAACAGAAAACTAGGGCAAAAAAGAATTAAATACTAGTTTTGCCTATTAGAAACGGGAAAAATGAGGAAATTCTTGATTGTTGGGATTCTGCTGGTTTTCTTGAGTGCAAACTCTTTTGCAGCGCCAATATGCGGGGCAGTGCCAGTGGCGGATTGCACTGTTAATGCCGTTGATTCTGGCACCGGGCTGCGGGACTGCGGCATATGCTATGATTCAGACAATGACGGGATATTTGAAAGCGCGTATGACTCGCTTATTGATTTCATATTAAAGGGGTTTCCAGACCCATTTGACCCAAACCCACCTCTAACATTCAGGCATTATGTGAGGAACGAGCAGCTAGTGCCTGAAATAGGCATTTATAACCTTGGTATGATCAGACAATCAGGAGGCAATTATTCCCTAACACATTACTACAAGTCTCCAAGGATTAACCTTAATCCAAACCAGACAGGGTATACAACAGTCACTTATGCCGGAAATGGCATGCCCAGAGTTTTCGGAGGAGGAAATGTTAGATCGTCCTGCTATGCCTATAATGGACAGGAAAGACACTTTATCAAGCAAGGAAAGCCTATCCAGTTGGCTGGATCAGATCCAGCAGTAGATGTCACCAACATTGTAAGCAATATTCCTGACCCACCGGCAAATATTTTTAACGTAGGCGACAACCTCCAAATAAACTACAGGATAACAAATCAGGGAGGAGGGCCTGTAACCCTTTCATTGCCTAGGACACATCTTGATTATGGCCTGCCTCTTACCTGGTTCTTTTTTAAACGGCAGTGCCAGCTCAAAGACAGTCTAGGCAACCCTGTAGCTTCAATCACGCTGGCAGCAGCTGGAGACTTTGCAGACCTGGAATGCTCTCACAGCATTGGATTCCTCGAAGGCCAAAGCAATATGTATGGCATGCTAGATATTGCTACTGCTGCAGGCGGCACAACAACCAGTGTGGTCGCAAAATCTTATAAAGTTATAGACCCTGTTTTTCCTCAAGGCCCGGCATATGCATTTTCAAATTTTGCTCCCTTCAACATGTTCCAGAGCCTTGGAGGTAACTTGTTTGTGGACTATAAAATAGAGCCAGAGCCTGGGACAGGCGCAATGCCGCTTTTCTTTATCGTGGAGACAAAACCGGAGAGTGGCGGAGCCTGGACAGAGAGAGGCAGGTGGAACTATGTCTGGGCGGCGCCAGGAGACAATCAGCAGCAGCTGCCTGACTTTGACCCTGCAACCATGCTTGGCACAGGAAAAAACCTTTTGAGAATAATGGCGTTCAGGAACAACTACCCTGCCATTGTTCCAGACCCCGAAATCTTAATCTTTGACCCAGACCTCTTTGGCTGGGCCGAGACAAGCTTTATGGTCCCAAGAATGGTCCAGCCGGACGACAAGCCATACTACCCAGGCGGAAGCACCTTCACACTAGCACCAGGAGACTTCAATCTCGGAATAAGAAACCTCTACGAGGTAAGCTCTCTACCCGGACCCCCAACCATCAACTACAACCTCGTGCTAGCAAGGGGAAACCCGGCAGACATAACAATAAACAACATAATCTGCAACGACCCAGGCCTCTGTCCAGGAATGCCGGCAACACCAACAACCTGGGAAAACCTAAGCTTCTCTTTCAACCAAGTGCTGCCAATTGTTACAGAAGCAGATGCAGACTGGGACGACTACGATGATGGAGGGGGGCCAGGCCCGTTTGGCGGAGCGGCTCCAAGGCTCAACACCAAACTAGACCTGACCATAAACCAGATGAGCGATTATGAATTCAGGTTTGGCGCAACAAACGATATTCCAGGAACCTTAGTAGATGAAAGCTCAGCAACAGAAGTGCTTGGAACAACCCTGCCGGGCGCGGGAATAATAAGCGCGGTGGCAGCCAACAACCCGGTAGCAGTCGGAGACAACCTGTCAATACAAGTAGAAATAAACGAAGCAAAGGCACTCACAGTCGAAATAAGGGACGCAATAACAAACGAGGTCATAGACACCCAAGTAGAGGCAGCCGCAGCAAGCCACACAGTAACCTACGCACCCGCAACAACTGGAAACTACAGGGCAACAGTCTCAATAGGACAACCCTGTGACACCTGCCAAAGAACAATCTACTTCTCAGCAGTCAAACCAACACCAACCACCTCAGTACCGGAAACAAGCCCTTTGCTTGTTTTGCTTGTGGCGCTTGGCGTTGTGGCGATTGTTGGAATCAAAAGAAGGAAATGAGCGGGCTTGTTCAGCCAAGAATTGGAATTAGCCAACTAAAGGGAATTACTTTGCCTGCCTTTTGTTTGCTCTCAGTGAGGGCCTTATCTTTTCTGCGCCGTCGCCCTTCTTTCTGAGACCGCGGCTTTTCTTGCCCTTGCTTGTCAGGCCTCTAAATGCACGGCCCTTTTGGTTCTTTTTGGAAATCCAGTTTACTTCCTTGTTCTTGGTGATTTCCGGGGCAGCTGTGTCAACGAGTATTACCTCATAGTAGTGTGATTTTCCGTCGTCGCCCACAAAGTAGCTGTTTAAAACCTCGCAGTTCTTGAACTTTCTTGAAACACGCTGCTCTGCTATTGCCTGGATGTTGAGCCTTCTTGTCAGCTTCTTTATGCCCATTCGCTTTGGCCTTCGGCCCATGGTTGGCCTCTTGTGCAGGCCACTTCCCTTTCTGATGCGAATTCTTGCGATAAGAAAACCCTTTTTGGCCTTGTAACCAAGGGTTCTTGCCCTTGAAAGGTTTGTGGGCCTTTCCACGCGAACAATTGAAAGCTTTTCCTTCCTGAACTCTATCAGGCGGTCCCGCTGGATGGCCTTGTAGTTAAACAAGTCGTCCTTCTCGCCCTTGAATTCCTTCTGGAAAGTTTCCTGGATATGCTTTGATGCGCTCATCTCAACCACGTTAAAAATGCCTTAAAAAGAAGCATTTAAAGATTCTGCTTAATAGAATTAATTAATTGCAAGCTCTTTTAAAGATAGCCATTGGGCTGAGGAAGGCATACGCAGACCCCCCCAAAAAAAAAGGGGGGAGCTTTGTTAGAACAGGGTTATCCCGCTGAAAAGGAACATGAGCAATACAATGCATGCAATGAAGAAGGCAATTGGGATAAGCGCAAACCTTGGCCTGTATTTGCTTCTCTTGAAGAGGAAGCCGCAGCCCATTGAGACATAGTAGGGCAGGAAAACCAAGCCAAGCAATAAAATCAAGTTTGTTGCCATACCAAAGTCTAGCGAGTAGCCTGTCAAAACGACCATTGGCAGGGCAAATAAAAGCAGGAACAAAAGCGGGCCTGCAAGGATAACCAAAGCGGAAACAATTCTGGCAAGGGGCTCTTGCTTGAAGAAAAAGCTTTTCTTCACCTTAACCAGCCCAAGAATCCAGAAAACAGCCATTCCCAGGACAAACGGAACCAGCAGAAGCGGAATTCCAAGGAACAGTGCCATGAAAAGGACAATCAAAACAAGCACAATAAGCACTTCAGCAATGGTTTCATGCAAGGGAACAAAATTGGGGTCAAGCTCTGGCACAAAAGGCGTTTCCTCAAACAGGGCGTCTGCACCCAAAGAGGAGTAACTGTCATCCCATTCCAAGAGGGTTACGGTGCCGTTTTCAAAGCCGTCCACTGAAAGCCTGTTGCCGCTGAATTGGACCATGTTCTTCGTTGAAAAAAGCCCTGTGCTGTCTTTGAACGGCTTGTCTGAAATAAAGTAGACAATGGCATTTCCTTCACCCACATTCAGGCTGCTTAGCTTCATTGGGTAAGTGGGCTTGTTCGGAGTGAAAGTTATTTTTAGGG
>JAFCBY010000070.1 GCA_017610485.1 Candidatus Falkowiibacteriota bacterium | reverse complement strand
AAAGATGGCTTGTTCTCGGGGCAGACGTTGGACAGCTCGCCAAGAAACAGGCACAGGCCTTTCACGACGCTGTCGGGGTCAACAGTGTAATCATTACAAGGGTTGACGGCTCGGCCAAAGGGGGAGGGGCCCTTGCAGCGTGCGCAGTAAGCAAGGCACCGGTCTACTTTTTGGGAACGGGGGAAAAGCCGGATGACCTGCAGGCCTTTGACCCGCAAAGGTACTTGAGCAGAATAATGGGCTACGGAGACTTGGAGACCCTCCTTGAAAAGGCAAAAGAGGTTTCCGAGGAAGAAGAGCTGAGCCCGGAGGAGCTGTTGAAGGGGGAATTTAACCTGGACGTTTTCTACAAGCAGCTGAAGGCAACAAGGAAAATGGGCCCCCTAAACAAGGTTGCTGAAATGCTCGGCATGAAGATGCAGCTTCCGAAAGAAATGCTTGACATGACAGAGGGAAAGCTGGACGGCTTCAAGGTCATAATGGATTCGATGACCATGCAGGAGAAGAAAAACCCCGATGTGCTGAACCGGTCGAGAATTCAGAGGATTGCAAAGGGCAGCGGCAAGACAGATGCGGAAGTCAGGGAACTTATAAAGTCCTACAAGCAGATGAGCTCTGTTTTCAAGAAATTCAGGAAACTTGACGAAACAACCCTGCAAAAAAAGGGCGGCATGGACATGCAAAAGCTTGCCCAAATGTTTGGCAAGAAGAAAAAGAAAAAGTTCAGGATAAGGTGAAGGCAAGGTGAGAAAAAGGGTTTTTGACAGTGCTTTTAGGAGAAGCTTCAAAAATACTAGATGGATGAAGCAGTTTGGGCCAAGGGGGACCAAAGCAGGGAGAAAGCTCACCGGGCCGGAAAGCAATCTGATAAGGCAAACGAGAAGCAGTGCTCCAAACCAGGGCGACAGAATCCACTTCTTTGACCTGACAATAGGGAAACTGATTATGAAGGACGAGGGCCCGAACAAAAGAATGCTGCCAGGAGGCAAGATTTTTGAGGGGCTAAAGCGGCAATATAACCACACAATTTTTAACCAGGCAAAGAGCAGATATGAGAAACGAAAAGGGGTAGAACTTGGGACAAGAAATCTTCAAGAAGTGCCCCTGAATTTGGCCCTGGAGTTTACATTTTTGAAAATGCCGGGAAGAAGCTTTAAAGGAAAGAAAGAAACGGCCAACAAGGAAAAAATTAGAAAGGTCATAAACAGGCTTTTTAGAAAAGGCCTTATTTCCTTCGAAGGAAAAACGGCGATTGATTTCTCAGAAGAATTAAAGGAGATAGAAACCATATTGGACAAGAAGCCAGCCGCTGCCTTTGCCGAGCTGTTTAGAAAGGAACTGAGAGATGAAACAGGATGGGCAAGGCACTACATTGTGAGTTTCATTGACCCGACAATTGTCCTGAACAGATGGAATTAGAGGAATGAGAGAGATGATCGTTGCAATTGGATCAAGGAATGCTGCAAAGATGAAGGCGGTAAAGGACGTGTTTGGGCTTTTTGGAAAAGAGGCCGATGTCAAAGGCTTTTCCGTTGAGACAGGTGTTTCGGAACAGCCGCTTTCCCTGGAGGAAACATTGCAGGGAGCAGTGAACAGGGCAAAAAGGGCGTGGGAGCAGGCAAAAGGGGAATGCGATTTTTCTGTTGGAATTGAGTCAGGTCTTGCAAAGGTTCCGGAAACAAAAACAGGCTACATGGATTTCGGCGCAAATGCAATCTTTGACGGAAACAGGGTTTACATTGGTTTGAACTCCTGTTTTGAGTGGCCTGAAAAAATCTTTGAAAAAGTAGTGAAGGAAGGGAAAGAGGTAAGCGATGCCTGGCTTGAACTGTGGGGCGATGACCTGCGGGATGAGCAGGGTGGAATCGGCCGTTTGTCCCTTGGAAATATGCCAAGGTGCAAGCTGCATGAGTCAGGCCTTGTAATGGCCCTGATGCAGGTCTTCAACAAGAAGTATTACAGGTAATGCAGAATGGTTTTTGAATTGTTGCTTTTGAGGCAGGTTTTTTTGCTGGCTGGCGCTGGTGCCGCTGCCTACACCGATGCAAGAACCGGCCTGATTCTTGACAAGATAACCTACCCAATGATTGCTGCAGGAATTTTGCTGAACCTTTTTGAGCAACAGTGGCTCTGGCTTGGAATCGGCTTGGCAGTGTTTGTGTTAGGGTATGTTATATACTACATGGGCAAGTTTGGAGGCGGAGATGTAAAGCTCTTTACAGGAATTGCATTCCTTCTCCCATTCTACCAAAACGGGTTCTTTTTGCTGAACACCTTGTTTGCAGCCTGCCTGCTGGGAATAGCCTTTTACTCAGTTTACTTTGTTGCAAAGTATGTTAGGAAAGGCATTGACTGGAAGGAGAACAGACGAGGCTTGTTGAACGCAGTAATTTTTGGCCTGGGCATCGCAGGCTACCTTGCAGGAATGACAGCAATGGAGGCGTTTGCCTGGCAGACCGCCGTGGTGCTTGCCTTCCCGCTAATGCTTGCCCTGGTGTTCCTCGCCTTTGAGAAAGGCATTAGAAAAAGCTTTTTCCTGAAAAAGGTGAAGCTTGGAAAGCTGGAGGAAGACGAGGTTGTTGCAGCAGAGTTTTTGGAAGCCAAAGCAAAGAAGGCGCTTGGCATGAATTTGAAGGGAGTCCTTGGAGACAAGGAAATTGAAAAGCTGAAAAAGGCAGGCGTGAAAGAAGTGCCTGTTTTCAGGGGAATGCCGCCGTTTGGCCCGTTTATTTTCCTCGGCAGTGTTGTTGCAATGCTTCTGCCAGACTTGTTTGGCCTGCTTTTTGTGTGAAACAAAACCGCTTATTTGCCTGAAAAGGAAACACCCTCAACAGAGATTGCTGTGGGCTTTCCAAGGCTTCCCTGAACTTTGAACTTTACAGGCAGGAACTTTTCCACTACAGCAATGTTTGTCTGGCAGTGCCTTGTCAAAGAGCCTGTGTGAATCTCACTTTTTCCCCTTGCAAGTGCCATGAAGGGGATTAGCTGGTCTGCAAGATGGGAATCACACGGCTTTTTTGGAGTGAGCTCGCGTAGGAGATTTTCTGCGGCTTCCCTCCCAACCTGCTCTGCAGGCAATCCCTTTTTCCCAAGAGCCGAACCGGTTAGAACCGCGCCTGTTGCAGTGTAGGCAAGAAGTGTTATTCCAGAGCCAATTGTTGAGGAGCGCTCCTTGCATTCAATGTTTTCCACAAATTCAAGATTGAGCTTCTGCAAAGCATGCCTTGCCGAGCTTGCCTGATTTTCCGCAACCTTTTTGGGAAGGGAAGCACAGTGGCTGAAGATTTTTACGAACTCGATTTTTCCAAACTCTGTTAGGGAGATTGGTTTCAATGGAAGTTTTGCAGGCTTTGAGGAAAAAGAAACTGATCCGTTTCCCTTGGGAAAATAGCCTCTCCTGCCAATCTTTGCCTCAAGCCTTGCACGCATTTTGTGCAGGGAAGGAAAAAGTGCATGCTGTAGGAATTCAATTGGAGGGGAGAACGAAACATTTGTGCCGCCGGAAACGTGAAGCTTTACAGCCTGGAGAAGAGCTGCCGGGAGAGCCTGCTGGAGCAGAAGGGAAATGCTTCCGGCAGTTCCGATATTAATGTTCAGATTTGCGGAAGAAATTTGCTTTGGAGTGAATAAAAGCTCTTTTGAGCCAGGAAAAGCATTCTTCAATTCAGCGTTGCAGATTGAGGCAATTGTTTCAACAGAGGCAAGGTGCTGCGGCCTCAGGCCTGGCTTTGGGCGGGAGGCGCGGATGTTTTTTATTTGAAGGGGCTTTCCCGTCAGGGCTGACAGGGCAAGGCTTGTCCTGAGAATTTGGCCGCCGCCCTCAAGAAGCCTTCCGTCAACCTCGATCACCTTGCTTTTATCCATACTAAATTCTTACAACAACCTTTGATTTAATTGAGTAGGTTATGGCGGCCATCACAAGGAGGAGAACCCCAAACACAAGGAAGGGAAACTGCAAGCCAAAGGCGTCTGAAAGGACTCCCAAAAGAATTGCGACCAGGAAGCCGCTTAGCTTTAGGGTGGCTGTAAACAAGCCGGACATTTCCCCGTCCTGAACTCTAGGGGTTATATCTGTAACAAAGCCATTTATTGCAGGCTGAAGAATTGCAAGCACAAGACCAAGGAAAAGGCAGGCAACAAAGATGACAAAGTGGACCTCAAAAGCAAAGGAGATTGCAAAAAAGGCAAGGGCGGCAAGAACAAAGCCAATGGCTATCAGGTTTACCTTTCCAAACCAGTCAGAGAGCTCTGCAAGGAAAAAGGACAAGAGGTAGGGCACGTGAACCAAGGCAAAGAGGACTGATATCTCAACAATGCCAAAGTTTAAGGAGAGGGCATAAAGAGGAATGAGAAACATAGTTATTGTGATAATTGCTTTCATGAAGAAGCCAAGCAAAAGGCTGACAACGCCGACAAACCCAAGCTTTCCCAAATCCCGAAACTCTTTCTTGAAGACGCCGTCCTTTACAATTACCTCCTTGATGCCCTTTGAGATTGGCTTGCCCGAATCCTTTATCCTGAAGATAAGCAATACTGCGATAATTGGGAAAGGGATTATGCTAAGGGCAAGCCAGTGCAGGCTGCTTGAGGTAACGCCAAGGAAGGCAACAAATGGGATTACAAAGCAGGGCGCAAGCACAAAGGCCAGCTTTTGGAAGGTTATGTAAAGGCCAAAGGTTGCAGAGGTCCTCTTCCTAGGAGAGTGCTTCCTGATAAAACCGTCAACCATAATCCAAAAAAGGCCTGCGACTCCATGGGCCACCCTCACAAAGAAAAGCAGGACCAAAAAAGCCCAGGAGGAAAGGAACGCAAGGCTGAAGTAAAGCAGTCCAAGCACAGGATAGGACAGGATAGAGACCACAACATACTTTATCCTGTTTACCTTGTCTGCAAGGTCTCCAACCGGAACAGCAAGAATTGCTCCCGACAGGAAAAAGAGGCCGTAGAAAAATCCTGCAAGGCTGTAGTTGCCAACAAGGTTGTGAAGGAATATTGAGAAGAACGGGTCAAAAATTCCCCAAGCAAGGTAGTAAATAAAGAGGCCGAAGGTAAGCCGTTTTACATTCTTTGGGATTGAGGCAAAATCCTTCTCAACCCTGGTGTAAAGAAAGGAAAGCTCATGATGCATTCAAAAGAGAAGTGCAATGCTTTTAATATAACTAACTCATAAACTTAGTAAGATGAAAATTCTGGTTACTGGCAGCTACGGCTTTGTTGGGAAAAGGCTTGCTGTAGCTTTGGAAAAGAAAGGGCATAGGGTAAAAGAATTTGACATAGCCCTCGGAAACGATTTGCTCAACAAAGAGCACTGCATTCAGGCCTGCAAGGGCATTGACGCAGTTTTCCATTTGGCGGCCATTCTGGACGAGAAGGCGGGCAATTTGTTTGAAGTGAATGTTGTTGGAACAGAGAACATTTTGGAGGCCGCGGCAAAGCAGAGGTGCAGCCAGTTTGTCTTTTTGAGCACGGTTGGCGTGAACGCAGGGGCTAAGGGAGTTGTGGACGAGGAAATTTCGCTTAGCCCAAAGACAGGCTATGAAAAAAGCAAGGCCGAAGCAGAGAAGATTATCTGGGACGCCCAGGAAATGCTGCCAATAACGATTGTGCGAAGTGCACTCGTGCTAGGCCCAAACAGGTACTGGGAGCAGATAGTAAAGCTTGTGAGAAAAGACTTTCCCTTAATTGGAGGGGGAAAGCAGGTTTGGCAAACAATTTTTGTTGACGACCTTGTGGACGCACTTGTATTCGTGCTTGGCAGGGACGCATGCCTTGGGGAAAAATTTGTTGTTGCGGAAAAGGAAAAGCATTCATTGAGGGATTTGTACGCAGCAATTCAGGGAGAACTCGGGATAAACGCAAATATTAGGACAGTGGCAAAGTGGCTTGCCAAAATAATGGCCTTGCTCTTGAAACT
>JAFCBY010000069.1 GCA_017610485.1 Candidatus Falkowiibacteriota bacterium | reverse complement strand
CTTGATGGAAAAGAGCCGGACTATTTTTTTGGGAATTGCAGGCAATGGCACGATTTTGTACGGTGTAGGCTGAGAATTGAAGAAGCTCTTTCCAAAAATAAAAGTAGTTGCAATAGAGTCGTTTGAAAGGCCGGTCTTGTACCTGATGAAGTATCCCGGCAAATACGAAGAACAGTATAAATGCAAGCCGCCCTCGCTGAAGGAAATGGAGGGAAAGGGCTTTTTTGCGCCAGGAACAGGTGCTCTAGGAATAGACTTTCCAAACCTTCACGCTGCACTGGAAATCTGTGATGAAGCTTTACTGATAACAAGAAAGGAAACAGAAGCCGGGCTGAAAGAATTGAAAGAAAAGGGGCAGGCAGTCGGCCATACAAGCGCAATGTCCTATGTCGCAGCAAAAAAAGTTTCTGAAACAGAAAAAAACAAATCGATTCTGATAATGTTTTACAATCTCATAAACAGGTATTAAGCGTTGTTTGAAATTTGGAGTTGAACTAGGATGGCGAAAGATTTGGCTGCTGAAATAGAAGAAAATCTTGTCGGGATAGAGAAAGACATTGCCGAGAGTTGTGCAAGGGTTGGGCGAAATGCAAACAAAGTAAAAGTCCTTGCCGCCACCAAATCCCAGTCAGTTGAAAAAATCCAGGCTGCAATAGATGCCGGAATAAAAATCTGCGGCGAAAACTACCTGCAGGAAGCCGAGAAAAAAATAAACGAGATTGGGCCTGCAGCCAAATGGCATTTCATCGGGCACTTGCAGACCAACAAGGCAAAAAAGGCGGTTGAACTCTTTGACTGCATCCAATCAGTTGACACGGCAAAGCTTGCCAGAAAGATTGACAATGCCTGCCGGAAGCCCTTCTCGGTATTCATAGAAGTTAACATTGGCCGGGAGGAAAACAAGTTTGGACTGCTTCCAGAAAACCTTCAATCTTTTTACAGTGAAATTAGTGAGCTGCCGAACTTGGATGTTAAGGGCCTGTTTTGCATGGCGCCCTTCCTTTTCCCAGAACAAACCAGGCCATACTTCAAGGAAATGCAGCGGCTTGCGGAAAATCTTTCCCTAAAGGAATTGAGCATGGGAACAAGCAATGATTATTTTACTGCTGTGGAAGAAGGCAGCACAATGATAAGAATTGGCACAGCCCTATTTGGGGAAAGGGAAAAATGATTTTTGCCAGTTCCCTCGAAGCACTCCTTATTCCCACTTCACTTTTTTTTTAGTTTGCAATTAACTTTTCTTTCAACCTCAATTTTACTTTTAATAGTTCTAATTACTACTAATTTACTTCTTAGAAATTAACATTCTGGGTCTTAAATGCTATTAAGTTACTTTTAAATACTTTTAGTTTACTTATACTAATAATGGATGTAAAACAAATTAAGGAAATAATTAGTGGTGGAGAAACTCAGGAAGTGGAACTGAAGGAGTCTTTTCATAGCGGCCAAGATATTAGCAAAGCAGTTTGTAGTTTAGCTAATACTCTCGGTGGAATTCTTATTTTAGGAACAACAAACAAAGGCAAAATTGTTGGAGTAACAGAAAATTTAGACAAAGTGCAACAGAAAATAGCTAATTCCAATCAGGCTATAACCCCCGCGCCTTTGAGTTGTATTGAAACCCATAAGATTGAAAGCAAAAACATTATTGTTACAATAGTTCAAAGAGCTTCAGAAGGGTCCTACTACACTTTCCAAGGCGCGATTTATGTTAGAATCGGAAGTACTACTAAATGTCTTGAAGGACATACTCATCTAGAGTTTTTAAGAAATAGGCAAATTCTTTCCTTTGATGAGTCTTATGACTCGTTGATAAAGATAACTGATTTGGACGAAGAAAAAATAAAGAACTATTTGAAATCAAGAAAACAGGAAAACTACATTGTAGAACATTCAATCAAAGATTTTCTAATTAGCAATAGGTTAGCTTCTAACAATGGTCAATTAAAAATAAAGAGTCCTACTGTCCTTCTCTTTGGAAAAAATCCTAGTCACTTTCAGCCACAGGCCGAAATTAAGCTAGTTCAATTTTTAGGGTTAGAGCCTGTTAAAATAATAGCTCACAAATTAATTCAAGATGACTTAGTCAACTCAATAGAACAAGCAATAGGTTTTGTAAAAAGCCATCTAAACAAGCGAATAGAAATAAAAGGTTCAAAAAGAGAAGAAGTATATGAATACCCTGGAGAAGTTATAAGAGAAGCCATTGTTAACGCCATTGCACACAGAGACTATTTCAGCAAAGACTCCATCCAAATCTATCTTTTTGATAATAGATTAGAGATAACTAATCCGGGTTCGTTGCCAAAAGGTTTACCAAAAGAGTTGTTTGGAACTATTTCAGTTCAAAGAAATCCAATCATTTATCGTTTTTTGAGAGATCTTGGTTATGTTGAGGGACTTGGCACAGGCATTCCGCGTATGAAAAATGCGATGAGAAGTTCTGGTTTAAAAGACCCTGACTTTAAATTCACTGAAACATTCTTTAGAATCGTGTTATACAACCGAAAAAGCAGTAAAAAACCTATTGAAAGTACTGATGATTTAAATAAGAGACAAAAGCAAGCTATTGCTTATTTAAAAAAACACAAATCTATAAAATCAAAAACCTATGCACAGATAACCAACGTATCAAACGCTACTGCTGTAAAGGAAATAAACGAAATGATCCAATTCAAGTATCTTAAAAAGATTGGAGTATACCGCGGAGCTTATTACATACTTAAAAAATAAATGTGTTTACACAGAAAGGAATAAAAGCTCTTGATTGGAGATATTATTTGATTTAAGGTTAAATTTACAGGAGGTGAAGCGGCTTATGGCAACAGGAAAGTTTTACATCACTACAGCAATTGATTACCCTTCCGGTAAGCCCCATCTTCGGCCACGCCTATGAAAAAGTGGGCGCTGATTGTATTGCAAGGTGGCACAGATTACTTGGGGAAGAAGTGTTTTTTCTAACCGGAACAGATGAACATGGCAGCAAAATTCAGAGAAAAGCGGAAGTGGCAGGGAAAAAGCCAAAAGAGTATGTCGACGAAATGGTGGTTTTCTTTAAACAACTATGTGAAAAACTTGACATCTCTAATGATTACTTTATCAGGACAACAGACAAAGAGCACGAAGAAGTTGTGCGAGGCATGCTGCAAAACCTCCATGAAAAAGGCTTTGTATTCAAGGCACCCTATAAGGGTCTTTATTGCGTTGATTGTGAAACCTTTTACACAGAAAAAGACTTGGTTGAAGGCAAGTGCCCAACGCACAAGAAACCTTGCGAGACTGTTGAGGAGGAAAGCTATTTCTTCAAAATGAGTGCTTTCCAAGAAAAGCTTTTAGAATACTATGAAAAGAACAAGGGTTTTGTCAAACCAGAAAAGAAGAGAAATGAAATGCTTAACAGGTTAAAGGGCGGACTAAGAGATTTGAGTGTCTCAAGGCGAAATGTTCCTTGGGGGGTTTCTTTGCCATTCGATGAAGATTTGACCGCCTTTGTTTGGTTAGACGCACTCATAAATTATTTATCCGGTGTAGGCTATCCGGCTTCTAAAAATTTTAAAAAATTCTGGCCTGCAGACATGCATTTAATTGGTGTTGACATCTGTTTTCATCATTCCGTTATTTGGCCTGCATTTTTGATGGCTTTAGGAGTGGATCTTCCAAAGACGGTTTTCTGCCACGGCTTCATCAACACCAAGAGCGGGGACAAGATGAGCAAAAGCAGCGGAACAGTAATTGACCCAATCAAACTAGCTGAAGACTATTCAACGGACGCTCTTCGCTACTTCCTCTTGCGCGAAATTCCCTTTGGCCAGGACGGCAACTTCTCAGAAGAGGCCCTAAAGCAACGTCTCAACAACGAGCTTGCCAACGAATTGGGGAACTTGGTTAACAGGGCCCTTGTAATGATTGAAAAAAAGGCTGGGGGAAAAATCCCTGCCGCGAAGACAGATGCCGCGCTGCAAAAAAAGCTTAACCTGAAGAAAATCGAGGAGCTGATGCAAAAATTTGAATTGCACCACACTCTGGCAGAAATATTCTCCTTTGTAACGGCCTGCAACCAGTTCATCAACGAGAAAGAGCCCTGGAACCTCAAGGGAAAAGACCTTGACGCAGTCCTCTACTCCCTGGCGGACTCAATAAGGGTAATCTCAATTCTCATTCAGCCTTTCATGCCAGGCACGAGCGAGAAAATCAACGCACAGCTTGGAGTAAAGCCAGGCCTGCTCAAGGACTGCAAGTTCAACCTCCTGAAAGAGGGCACAAAGGTCAAGAAGGGCGAGATTCTTTTCAAGAAGGTTGATTAAACCCTTCTGGCTTTTCTTTTTGGAAGTCTTTGCCGCAGTTTCCTTAAGTTGTTCCATATCCTGGCGCGCCTGGTCAATTTCTTCGGTTGCACTCCAAGTCTTTCCCTAATCAGCCTGAAGCAGTTTCCCTTCGCAGTGTTCACATAAATCATTCCCTTCGGCATCGGGTTTGGTTTTGAGCCATGCAAAACCATCACTTGTGTATTTTGCAACAACTTCATGTTCTTTTCTAGCCATTTCAATGCATGCACTTTTGGCGAAAACCTGTCTCCTTGGATAAGGCTTGCTGGAGGTATCTCGGGATTGAGAATAATTGCGTCAAACTTTTCCCTTTTGTCACGAATCCTGAAAATCATTTCCTTGACACAGTTGAACTCGCCCGTTGATGCAACTTCCAGCTCGCAAACCTTTTCAAGTTCCCTTCTAGCCCACTCATTCATTTTAACGTCTTTGTCAACGAAAAGCACTTTTGGTTTTCCCACCATTTCAAAATTCACTCCATCTTCTCCTTCACGAGTTCAGCCCACTTCTTCAGCTCTTCCATTTCTGCCTTTCCTTGATCCCAGGCAAAGTCAAGCTTGTCATCCTTTTGCCTTGGGATTACGTGGAAGTGCACGTGCGGAACCACTTGTCCTGCAACCTCGTTGTTTGACTGCAGCACGTTAAACCCATCAAATTCAGGCAGTGCAGCCATTGTGACCACAGCAATTTTCTGCACGATCTCAATCACTTCTTTCAGCTCATCATGCGGCATGTCCAAAAGCGTTGCATAGTGCTTCTTTGGAATTATCAAAGCGTGGCCTTTTGCAGCTGGCATTATGTCGAGGAAGGAGAGCACGTGCTCGTTCTCAAAAAGTGTAATGTTTGGGATTTCCCCTTTCACAATCTTGCAAAAAATGCAGTCGTTCATTGAATAGATTTACCCCTTTTAGCTTATTATTTTTTTCGACAGGACGCCGGCGACAGGATTCGAACCTGCGGTTCTTTACAGAACACTCCGTTTCGAGCGGAGCACTTTCGACCACTCAGTCACACCGGCATAAAAGAGCTGTAGCTGAAAGCTTATTTAATTGCTTTGCCTTGTAGAAAAAGGGGGGTGGCTCTAGATTGGGAAGAGGTTCATCAGGCCGGTTCCGCCTGAGCCTGCAACCGATATTAGTATTGCGATGATGATTGCAAAGAAGATTGCGAAGATTACGGCCGCTATAACCAGTGGAATGACAACTATTGCCACAAAGGCCTTGCCGTTTGAAATGCCTTGCACCGCGCTTGTTGCCATTATATACAGCACCAGCTGCCAAAAGCCTGCGACAATCGAGATAATGCCTGTTAGTATGGTCACCAACAAATAGGCTTCATATCCTGCAAGGGCAGCCAAAATGAGAATTATTGAGATAAACACATACACCGTTCCGGTTATTGCTGCATTGATTTTGGCAAGCACGCCAACATAGTTTCCATAGTCTCCTTGTCCCCCAACGATTTTTGAGAACAGGTGGCATATTCCAGCGGAAATCATCATTCCTATTACGGCCAAAATCGGGCTTAGCACAATGCTGGCTATTGAGAGATAGATCCCATATTCTTCGTAGAGGATTGCCTCAAGACCTGTCATCGCCTCCCGTGCGATTAGCTCTGGCATAATAAGGTA
>JAFCBY010000068.1 GCA_017610485.1 Candidatus Falkowiibacteriota bacterium | reverse complement strand
ATGGAGGTACCTTGCTGTTCAGGCCTTCTCCAGGCCGTAAAGCAGGCTGTTGATGACTCCGGAAAAGTCATTCCTATCGATGGGAAAATTGTTAGGATTAACGGAGATTTGTAGGAATTGAAAAAGGGCAAGGAATTTAATAATTTGCTAGAGTAATAATTGATGGAGGTTTTGGAATATGCAGGAAACAATTAAGAACTTGGCAAAGGCATTTATTGGCGAGAGCCAGGCAAGAAACAGGTACACAATGTACGCGAAGATTGCCCAAAAGGAAGGCTTTGAGCAGATCGCAGAGCTCTTTTTGGTTACTGCCGACAACGAAAGAGAGCATGCAAAATGGCTGTTTCGATTGATTAACGAGCTCAATGGGAAAAGCGGGGAAAAGCAGGAAGAAATAGCCGTTGACTCCGGCGTTCCAACGACACTTGGGACAACTGCCGAGAACCTGAAGGCAGCGATTGCAGGCGAACACCACGAGAACACTGAGATGTACCCTGAATTTGCTGCCGTGGCAGAAAAGGAAGGACTTGCAGAGATTGCTGCAAGGATAAAGGCAATAAGCAAGGCCGAAGAGCACCACGAAGGCAGGTACAAAAAGCTTTTGGCTGAGGTTGAGGGCAAAACAGTGTTCAAGAAGGACAAGAAGGTGCAGTGGGTTTGCAGGAAGTGCGGTTACGTGCACGAGGGAGAAGAGCCCTTGGAAAGGTGCCCTAGTTGCAGCCACGAAGCCAAATATTTTGAATTGAAGTGTGAAGAATATTAAAAAGGAGGTTGGAAAAAATGGCTGAATTAAAACAGGTTTACAAATGTGTAGAATGCGGCAACATAGTTGAGGTCGTGCACGCCGGCGGAGGCACCCTGGTATGCTGCGGGCAGCCAATGCAATTGATGAAAGAAAATAGTGTTGATGCAGCGCAAGAAAAGCACGTTCCTGTTGTTGAGAAAACGGCAACAGGGGTAAAGGTCAAGGTTGGCTCTACAGCCCATCCAATGGAAGCAGAGCACTTCATTGAGTGGATTGAGGCAATTGCAGATGGCAAGGTTTGCAGGCAGTATCTGAAGCCAGGCGATGCGCCGGAGGCAGAGTTCTGCATACAATCAGACAGTGTTTCTACAAGAGCATACTGCAACCTGCATGGGCTCTGGAAAAGCCAATAAGGCTTTTTCGCCCATTTCTTTCTTATGGACAAACTAGTTTCACAAGTTAGGGTTCTGCAAAAAGGCCCTGTCAGCAAGCTTGTAGAGCAGAGAATGCGGGAATTCAACGAGCTTGGCAAAAAGGGTAGCCAAGAGCTCTACAAGGAACTCTGCTTTTGCACCCTCACAGCCAATTTTGATGCAGAGAAAAGCATCGCAATCCAGGAAGCTGTTGGCTGCGGCTTCCTCTCGCTTTCGGAGAAAAAACTTGAGGCCTTGCTACGCAAGCTCGGTTACCGCTATCCCAACAGGGCCGCATATATGTTGGAGAGCAGGCAGTTCAAGGATTCATTGGAGAAAATTCTCAAGTCATTTGAGGATGAAAGGCAGGCAAGGGAATGGCTTGCAAAGAACATCAAAGGCCTTGGCTTCAAGGAATCAAGCCACTTCCTGAGAAACATTGGCTTCAAAAGCCTTGCAATAATCGACTTCCACATAGTTGACCTTTTGGTTAAGCACGGGCTGATTGAAAGGCCGAAGACAATGACCAAGAAAAGGTATTTGGAGATTGAACAGGCCCTTTCAAAGATCGCTGGCCGGCTTGGCATGCCTTTGGCGGAATTGGATTTGTACCTTTGGCATCTGGAAACAGGAAAGGTGCTGAAGTAAAGGATTTTAATCTTAAACCACTTAAGGTTATGACAAATGATTAGCTTGCTAATCGCACTGGTTTCACTGCTCGCGTTCGGCAGTGCGTCTATTTTCAAGAAGAGACCAATCAGGGAAATTGGCGTTTTCTCTGCTTTGCTTTTGAACTATGCTTTTACCTCAATTCTTACGCTTGCTGCTTTGCTGGCCTTTAGCTCCGTCGCCTTGCCAAACTTCGAAATATGGCTGCTTCTTCTCGTTGAAATCGCGGTTGGTTCTGCAGCAATCGTTGCCTTCTACAAGGCAGTTGAGGAGGGCGATCTCTCACTTGTCAGCCCTGTTGCAAAGTTGAGTGTTGTGGTTACCCTGCTAATCTCCCTCATGTTCCTAAATGAAATTCTGAGTCCCTTGCACTTAATAGGCTCTGCAATAATAATTGCCTCCGCCGTCGTAATTGGAACGCAAAAGGGCCGGGTCAAAAACCTTGAGCGGGGCGTCTTTTACGCTATCCTGACAGGGCTTGGTTGGGGCGTCTACTTTGCATTGCTCAAGCCGCTTACCCTTGCCTTAGGTCCTTTCAACACTAGCTTTTACACCGAAGCAGGAATACTTGCAATAGTCCTTGCTTTTGTGCTTTTGTCGAGAAAAAAGATTTCGTTTACAAGAACAGCTTCAAAGAGCCAATTTGCAGGCGCATTTCTTGCCGTAATTGGCCTGATTACCTACAACTTTGCAATTCAACTGATTGGCGCGGCCTTGAGCGCTTCGGTGCTTGCCGCCTCCCCAGCGCTTGTTGCCTTGTTCTCAAGGCTTTACTTAAAGGAAAAAATTGCAAGGCACAAGTATTTTGCCATTGCCGGCATTGTCCTTGGCCTAATCCTGCTTGTCTTTGGCTAGGAGCCTTTAAAAGAAAAAAATAAGTTGTTTAAAAAAATTCAGAGTTTATTCTGTTGCATCTTCTTCAGGTGCCGGGGCTTCGTCTCCGCCGTCACCGCATTCTCCGCATGACTCAAAGAACTTCATTTGCATCACTCCCAAAAATTTTGTAGCCTAATAGCTTCTTTCAGGTATTTATAGGTTTTGGTAGGGCTATTTTTAAACTGTTACGGTAGGGCAGATTCCGGGAATTGCAGCCATTTTTTTTTTAGGGCGGAAAGCTCGCAAGGACGGCATACAAAACAAAGGCCGCGTACAGGGCAAGCATTGCAATTGCCTTGCCCTTGTTCAAAGTATAGTTTTTTGAGAACAGGAACAGGACTGCAAGGGTTGCAAGAACCAGCCCAAACACCAGCTCTATGTGCGTTGCATCCATCGCTATTTGAAAGCCCAAAATTGCGGCCAAAAGAATGGGCAAGCCCAATCCAATGAGAATGTCAAAGCTGTTGCTTCCAAAAACATTTGAGGCAGATGCATCAATATCCCCCTTTCTCGCGTTTATTACCGAAACAGCGGTATCAGGAACGCTTGTGGCCGCCGCAACAACCGTAAAGCCTATTAGCAGAGGGGGAATCCCCAAAGCGGTTGAGAGAGACAGGGCGCTTCCGGTCAGGAAATAGCTGCAGAAGGCAATCACAAGAATTCCCACAATAGCCCAAAACAGGGCGCTTCCAAGGCCCAGCGCAGGCTTTGTTTTCCCAACTCTTTTAGCGTGGTTTTTTGAGTCCCTTCGCAGCAGGAGAATGTACAAGCCATATATTGCAAGAAAGACTACTCCTGTTAGAATATTCCAAATTCCCAAAACCAGGGCGATTAGCAGAAACAATGCTGTTCCAAAGTAAAACAATCCATCCCTCTTTAGGACCTTCTTTGAAATTTTGAAGACATGCCTGGACAGGAGAACGCTCAGCGCAGGAATTATTAACAGGTTAAACAATGCCGAGCCGATGATTACCGAAACGCCAAGGTCAAACCTGCTGAACGCAAAAAGGCTGAACAAGGCAACCATCAATTCCGGCAAAGAGCTTGAGATTGCATCAAAAGTAGCTCCCTTCACACTTCTGGGAAGTTTAAGAAAGTCCCCCAAGCTCGAGCTGGCTTCACTGAACTTGTCGCCCACAACCCAAATAAAAATGCTTGCAAGCGCAATAACTCCTAGGTCAAGCCAGACAACCATGGAAGAAATAAACAGGCAACTAATTTTTAATAGCTAGGACTGGGCTAATCCCCTTGGCTTTTCGGCTGCCCATAGTATGCATTTTTTCCGTGCTTTCGCAGAAAGTGCTTGTCCAGCAGGGCAGAATCGATCGGCTTTACGCCACTGTTGGTCTTCAAAGTCTCCAAGTTCATCCTGGCAACCTGCTCCAAGACAACCGCGTTCTCAACCGCCTTCTCTGCCGATTCGCCGAACACAAACGGGCCGTGGTTCGCAACCAGGCAGGCCGGCACCTCCAAGGGGTCAATTCCCTTTTCCTTCAGACATTCGACAATGACCTTGCCTGTGTTTGCCTCATAGTCATTGACAATCTCCTCTGCTTTAAGCTTTCTTGTGACTGGAACGCTGCCATAGAAGTGGTCTGCGTGCGTTGTCCCAAAGCACTCTATTTCCTTCATTGCCTGCGCAAAGGCCGTTGCATGGGTAGAGTGGGTGTGCACAATTGCTTTTACCTCTGGAAAGTTTCGGTAAATCTCCAAATGGGTTGGGGTGTCAGAGCTCGACCTCTTGCTTCCCTCAAGAACCCTTCCTTCAAGGTCCAGGAGAACGATGTCTTTTGGCTCAAGCTCTTGGAAGGAAACCCCGCTTGGCTTGATGCCAACAACTCTCTTGTCAAAATCGATCTCGCTCAAGTTCCCCCAAGTAAAAATGACAAGGTCGTGTTCTGCCAAAGCAATGTTTCCGTCGCAAACCCTTTCCTTCATCTCTTCAAGCATTTCTAGTACCCCCCCTTCATCTTTTTTTGCCAGTAACAAAATAGGCTGCTCCGGCGGCGGTGGCAAGCGTTCCGGCCTTTGGAAAGGTCGGGGTAAATCCGTAATAGCCCAGCACGCGCTTAATCGAGGCTTTCACTGCAGGGAATGTAGTGGTCTTTCCCACAAAGACTATCTTCTTTTGCTTGGAGGACCTGGCCGCAAGGGCGGCAATGACTGCATTGGGTTCGGCAACGGTGTTTTGCACAGCCAGGGCAAGGTCTGCCTTGCTTGCCCTTCCGGCTTTGGCAAAACTGCTTGCGGAGGCCTTTCCCGGAATAAGTCCAATGTTCCCCCCAACGATTTCCTCAACGCTCAAATCGATTCCTTTGAGGGATCCCTTTGAGGCCATCATGCCAAGCTTTTCAGGGCTGCCTTCTCCAAAAAGCCTTTTGGACAGGCCAAGGATTGTGCCGCCGCCGAGGGCTGTGCCGGCAGCATGCCTTGCTTTCCCTTTTTCAAATGAAACAATGCAGGTACCTGTTCCCATTGAGACAACCAGACAGCGCTTTAGGCCAGCGAGAAAGGAGCCTCCAAAGCCAATTGCGTCAATTTCCCCAACGTGAACTGCCTTGAGGCCAAGCACTCTGCCCTTAAAGAAGCTGCTCTTACCGCCTGTTACGGCAACACATTTAATTTCCGCTGAAGCAAAGCCCTTCTGCTTTAGGAAATACTCCAATTCCCTCGCCGAGCCAAGCGTTCTGCCAGAGCTTGCCCTCCTCAAAATCTTCTTTTCTTCAAAGAGCACTGCATCGGTTGTTGTCGCGCCAAAGTCAATGCCTAGAATCATGCAATTAGTTTAATCAGGCAAGTGTTTTTTATTGTATGTGTGCGTTTGAAAATTAGAAAACGCAGGGGACGAGATTCGAACACTCCCCCTGAAATGGGGCGAGGTAAATTGCGAAAATTCCTTTACCATATGTTTTTAAACAATTCAAGACAATAGTAGGTACTATGGAAGAAACGGTTACAATCTCCAAAAAAGAGTATGAAAGGCTTAGGCAGAATGAAGAAATTGACTACGAACTTCTGTCCAAGATAGTGAAGGGCCTGGAAGACATCAAGGCAGGCCGAGTCAAAGAGTGGAGTTAAGGCCTCCAAATTTTTCAACTTCTTGTTTGAATTGCTCAAAAGCCGCTTTTATCGAGTTGATTGTTGCCTGCTGGCTTTTCTTACCACCATAAGCAACAATTAGCACAACCACTTTGGTTTCATAGATTAGGTAATAAAGTCTCTTTCCCCCAATTTTCTTTTCCCTGAAAAACCTGTGGCCCAAAGACTTTCCAACAAATGGATTTGATTTCAGCTGCTCTTTTACTCTTTCAATTCGCTTCTGCTCATCTGTTGGTAACTTGTCAAAATCTTTCTCAAAAGCCTCAGTTACAAAAATCCTCCAAATCATTTCTATCAATAACAAAACAGC
>JAFCBY010000067.1 GCA_017610485.1 Candidatus Falkowiibacteriota bacterium | reverse complement strand
AGTTTAAGGTTGATGTATTTTCAGAGGCGAAAAAAATGTTTGGAGAGAAAGCAGAGTTTTTGATTCCGGGACATGTTAGCAAAGAGCTGCGTGAATTGGCCGGAAAGAACCTGTTCTTGAAGAAGGCCGCAGGGATTGCACTCAAGGAAATTGAGACAAACAAAGTGAAAACAGAGGAAGTTGACGCAGCCAACGCCGACGACGCGCTTGTTGAAATGGCCCAAAAGGGCTGTTTTGTTGCAACAAATGATGCTGTGCTTAGAAAAAGAATAAAAGGCTTTGGTGGAAAGGTTATTTACCTGAGACAAGGGCATTTTTTGAAAACCGATTAGGAGGAAAAAAACGCATGTATAGTGTTGTAAAGGTAAGGGAAAAGATTAGGGTCCCACCCATAATGCTGGGCAAAAAATTAAAGGATTCTGTTTTAGACATTGTCCAAGAAAGTTACGAGGGGCTTGTTGATGACGACGTTGGCCTTGTCATCTCTGTTACTAACGCGGGCAACATTGGCGAGGGAAAGGTTGTTCTGGGAGACGGGGCAGCATACTACGAGGCAGACGTTGAAATGCTTGTATACAAGCCGCTGATGCAAGAGGTCGTTGAGGGCAACATTTCCGAAATAACCGAGTTTGGCGCCTTTGTCAGAATAAGCCCGATTGAGGGCCTGATTCACGTAAGCCAGATAATGGACGACTTCATAAACTACGATGCAAAAATGCCTGGTTTCATCGGAAAGAAGACAGGGAAAAAGCTTACAGTTGACGACGAGGTCAGGGCAAGGATTGTGACAATTTCCCTTAAGGGAAACATCCAAAACAGCAAGATTGGCCTGACGATGAGACAGCCCTTCTTTGGAAAGGAAGGGTGGGAAAAGTTTGGTGACAAGAAGGCAGGTGCGGCAGAGAAAAAACCCAGGAAGGGAAAGGGCGCCGCCGGCAAGAAGGAAAAGAAGTGAATTTGGATTTAGGTGATGAATTTTTATGGGAAAAGAAAAGGCCTGTAGAAGCTGTAGGATGGTTGTTGAAGACGAGGCCCAGTGCCCGAACTGTGGCTCTAGCAATTTCACCACTTTCTGGAGAGGCTATGTAATCATAGTGGACCCTGAGAACAGCGAAATTGCAAAGAAGATGGGAACAACAAAACCAGGAAAGTACGCCCTAAGGCTAAGCAGGTAAAGGAAAAACAGTGAAAGGTGGTTTGAATGCAATTAGAGATAGCCAGACAAAAGGAAAACAAAACATTGAATAGGACAGAGGTAGAGCTTACGGCTCAGGACTTAAAGCTTGTTCCAAGCAGGAAGGAGCTCAAGCCAAAGATAGCTGCAATGCTCAACACAAAGGAAGAGCTGCTTGTCATAACCAAGATAGGGCATTCCTTTGGCAGCAGGGAAATTACAGTAGAGGCAAACGTTTACAAAAACGTTGAAACCCTCAAAAGCGCTGAGGCAAAACACTTGCTGAAAAGGGACATTGACAAGAAAAAGAAGGGAGAGGACGCCGCGCCAAAACCTGAAGAAGCCAAGGCCGGCGAAGAGAAGGAAGATGGCAAGAAGGATGAAAAGCCTGCCGAGGCCAAGAAAAAAGGCCAAGAGAAGACCGACGAAAGCGGGAAAAAGGAGGCTAAATAATGCCAAAGAAACAAAAGGAAAGAAAGGGCAAAAAGCCAAGGAAGAAGCACGCAAAGCACTTGAAGTCAACGCTGTACGAGATAAAGGACGGCAAGGCGCAAAAGACGAGGAGAAACTGCCCAAAGTGTGGCCCGGGCATTATGCTGGCCGAGCACAAGAACAGGCTGAACTGCGGAAAATGCGGCTACACTGAATTCAATGAAAAAAGTGCTAAGGAATGATTTGGCAACTTCTATTCAACATATTTATAGACGTGTCATTTATCGCGCTGCCGATCTTTTGGCTTGCAAGAAAGGAAAGGAGCTTCAAGGCTGTTTTTGAAAAGCTTGGCTTTAGAAAAATAAGGCCATGGCATATTATCCAAAAGACAGGACTCCTTCTTCTGCTAATGCTGGCAGCCTCAATATGGCTTTCATTAGCCATGAACTTCTTTGGCTTAAACGACCTGAACCTTGTCTCACAGTCGCTTGAGAGAAGCATGGACATTCTACCCCTCTTCTTTTGGATAGTGATTTTGAGGGTTATCAGCGAAGAAATCTTCTTCAGGGGATTTCTTGTTACCAAACTTGGCGCACTGCCAAGCAGCATAATTTTTGCGGCGGTTCACATAGGATATGGGTCAGTTGCAGAGATTCTCGGAGTTTTTGTCCTGGGCTACATTCTTGCAAAAGCATTCCAATTAAATAAAAACTTGTACCCCAATATAATAGCGCACGCGCTGTACAATGCAATGGCATTGGCCGCGCTGTAAGGTGAAGAAATGGCGATAGTAAAGCAGATACTTGGAGGGAATGAACGAAAAATTATTGAAAAGGCCGCACGCATAATGAAGGATGGCGGGGTAGTAATCATTCCAACAGAGACAAGCTATGGCATCGGAGTTGACGCAACAAACGAGACCGCGATCAAAAAGATTGCCGCGGTGAAACAGCAGCCTGAAGAAAAGCACATTTCCATTATTGTTGCGGGTTTGGAGCAGGCCGAACAGTTTGGGAGAATTGGAGAGGAAGCAAAGAAGCTTGCTGAAAAGTTTATGCCAGGCCCACTAACCCTGGTTGTCAAGAAGAAGCCAGGCGTGCCAGACTTGCTGGCGGAAAACTCGATCGCGTTTAGAATTTCAAGCAACAGGATTGCAAGAGCAGTTTGCAAGCAGCTTGGAAACGCGGTAACCGCAACCTCGGCCAACCTGCATGGAAGGCCAAGCATTTACTCGGCAAGGGAAGTTGTGAAACAGTTCAACAACAGAGTCCACATGATAATTGACGCAGGGGAACTCCAACACAATGCCCCAAGCACTATTTTTGACATCGAAGAGAAAAGAATTTTGAGACTGGGCCCAATCACAGAACTGCAGATAAAGCAAGTGCTGGAGGGGTGAGGAAATGATTTGCTGCGGAATAGAGTCGACAGCCCATACCATATCAATCGCAATTGTGTCAGACGACGGTGGCAAGTGCAACATCTTAGCCAACGAGAAGCATTCAGTGGTGACGGAAGAAGGTGGCCTTATCCCGAGGGAACTGAGAGAGCATCACCAGGAGCATGCCGTACCTGTTCTCAAAAACGCTTTGGAGAAGGCAAAAGTTAAAATGGAAGATATTGATCTAATTTCTTTCTCAATTGGACCCGGGATCGGACCAGCTCTCGAGACTGGTGCAGTTGTTGCAAGAACGCTTGCGCTCAAATACAACAAGCCATTGTTGGGAGTCAACCACTGCGTTGGCCACGTGGAATTAGGGAAAGCGTTGACCGACTGCACCGATCCTATAGTAGTCTATGTGAGCGGGGCAAACACCCAGATAATCGGTTACGAGAAAGGCAAGTACAGGGTTTACGGCGAAACACTTGACATCGGAGTCGGGAATCTGCTTGATGGGTTTGGAAGGAAAATGAGTTTGGGTTTTCCTGCAGGGCCAGTTCTTGACAAGATGTACTTTGAGGGAAAGAAATATGTGGAACTGCCTTATACAGTGAAGGGGATGGATTTGGCCTTCTCAGGGCTGCAGACCGCCGCAGTTTTGAAGATTGGAAAAGTGAAGGAGGAAGATTTGGCTTACTCTTTGCTGCACAATGCCTTTGCAATGGTTGCAGAGGTTGCTGAAAGGGCTTTGGCCCACACTGAGAAAAAGGAGATTTTGCTGACAGGGGGGGTTGCGGCAAGCAAGGCCTTGAGGGAGATGCTTGGGAAGATGTGCGAGGACAGAGGTGCAAAACTGTTTGTGCCGGAGTTCCAGGCATGCCTTGATAATGGCCTGCTGCCGGCCTGGCTTGGAATAGTAATGTACAAGGCAGGGAACAGGATGACGGTGGAAGAAAGCCAGGTTGACCAAAGGCAGAGGACTGACTCAGTTGAAGTGAACTGGGTCTAAGAGTCACGGTATTTATAATGTTTGAATCCAAATGGTTTACAATGCCTCAAAAACATGGTTTTGATAAAAGAATTGTATCCTATGAGCTTATTCATAATTTTAATCCCGGAGATTTAAGGGCTTTGGTTGACGCCGTTGACCCCAAGCCAAAGGAAACTATATTAGATGCAATGTGCGGTTATGGCACAGCCGGAAAAGCGGTCCTTGAACGAGAAAAAAATATTAGCCTATTTGTTTTGGATGAAAGTGAAGTTCAGCTTAATAGAGCCAAAGAGAATCTTTCAGGCTTGCCAAAGGACAGGTTGCTCCCTTCGAAAACGAGTTCTTTGACAAAGTTGTAGTAAAAATGGGTTTGCATGAGAAACCAAAGAGCGAACAATTAAAAATCGTGAAAGAATTTTATAGAATTCTCAAGCCGGAAGGAAGGTTGGTTGTCTGGGACATAATGCTTGACAGGCACAATCAAGGTTTGTTCCAGTCAATTATTAGGGAGAAGGACCGGCTTGCAGGTTTTGAGAGGCTTGTTCGCGAGAGGTACTTCTTCAGGAAAGACGAGTTTCTGGCAACCTTGAAGAAGGCAGGTTTTTCAAAAATCAGAGAATTTCACAAAATCAATTACCGTTTTTCTTCAAAGGGTAGGCTGGATCAAGAACTTGGAAACGACATCAGAAAACTTGAGAAATTAAACGGTTTTATCAGAAAAACATTCTCTGAAAATCTGAAAAAAACACTGAAATACAAAGAGGCCGAAGGAGACATAACCTTTACCATAACAAAAGAAGTTTATACTGTAGAAAAATGAAGATTGGCATTTTTTGTGCATGAAATAGTTTCTGTGAAACCTTGAAATAAAGGAAATAGCAGGCATTGCAGAAGTTGTAGGCATAACACCTGAATGACTGCTACATAACAGGTGTTTGTGGCCCGACAATATATAGTATATATTGACTGGAAGAGGGGCTATATCTTTGGGCACGAAATTCCAAAAATAGAGGATGGTACCGAGAAAACAGTGTATTATGACCTGTTTTTAGCGTTTTTGGCCTTATTTGCGGTTTTTTGAGAGCAGGATTGGGCGTTATCTTATTCTCGCCATTAGGAAGTATATGGGAATGCCCAGCAGAATGGCTGCAAGGCTCACCAATGCGGCGCCTGGCTCTATTCTGCTCATCATGAAGAGAATGGTTACTACACCCAGAATTGAGAAAACCGGCAGTTTTCCAATGTTGCAGGGGGCCTTGAACGGCCTCTTCATTTTTGGCTTTCTAAACCTCAGGACTATTGCCGCAATATTGACCATTAGAAAGAGGGCAAAAACCCCGAAATTGCTTACAAAAGCCACTTGCTTCAAAGAGCCGGAAAACACAAAAAGCATGGCAATTATGGAGGTAAAGGCAATTGCAACAAACGGGGTTTTGGTTTTGCTGTGAACTCTGGATACTATGCCTGGAAGGCTGTGGTCCGAGCTCATTCCGTAAATGAGCCTTGAAACCGCAACCAGGGTTATCAGGACAGTGCTTGCCGTGGCAAAGAGGGCGATAAAGCAGAAGATTAGTGAGCCTGGTTCGCCGAGTATGGTGCCGGCCACAATGGAGATTGGGGCAGTGGAGGCTGCAAGCTCCTGCCAGGGCACAATGCTTACAACGCTTACCGAGACAAGGATGTAGAGAATTGTTGAGATTGCGAGGGAAATGAGGATTGCCTTGGGAACAGCATGCCTTGCGTTTACGGTTTCCTCACTTATGTTTGCAATGTCCTCAAAGCCAATGAAGGCAAAGAAAATTAAGGCGGCCGCAACCGCAACATTGTTGAAAACGCCCGGCAGAGGCAGGCCTGGCTGCGAGGAGGCAAAGTAGTCCACGCTCCCAAAGAGGGGTAGGGCCATAAAAATTATGACCACCAAGCCCAGCACGGCAATTATTGTGAAGACAAGGTTTAACCTTGCGCTTTCCTTGACCCCGAGAAAATTCACTATGGTAAGCAATGCAATTAGGGAAACCGCGGTAAGCACAATCGGTGTTCCAAAAGGCATTGAAAAGTAGCCTGCGAAGCCAATGGAAACCGCTGAGATGCCGACCATTGCGGCAAAGATGGAAACCCAGCCTATCAAAAAGCCGGCCAAATCGCTTTTCAGGGCATTCTTTACATAAGTGTATTCTGCGGCAGACTTTGGAAACATGCTGCTCAGCTCGCAGTAGCTCAGGGCAGTGAAGGAGGCCACGACTGCAGCCAGGACAAATGACATCCACATGCTGTTGCCGGCAATTCCTGCAACCTCCCCAATAAGGGCATAGATGCCGGCCCCTACAATAATGCCCACGCCGTAAACTGTTGCCTCGGCCAGGGAAACGTTTCTCTCAAGCCCTGGCTTCAGGATATTTGGTTCTGGCTGGTGCAATGGATGCCTCATTGGAAACACCTACTTCTTGCCGGACCGCTTTTTCTCGGCCTTCCTGGATTCGGTCCGTTTTTTCTTGGCCTGTCCGGGTTTGGAGCCAGAGACCGGATTCTTCCGGTACCAGTCAGTAAAGCCGTAAAGGTAGTAAAAAACCGCAAAAACGATTACTGCAATGACTGCGTTGATTGCGGTCGTAAGGGGAGGGCCAATGCCAACTTCACTCCATTTGATTAGTTCAACTTCCGGGTCGAGATATGCCCATGCTGCGATTACCAAGGTAATGATAAACGCGGCCTCTATCAAAAGAAGGGCAGGTGCCTGTGGCTCTGTCTTGGCCTTGCGGAGCTTTTGCTTTGCCTGCTCTTTGATAATGCCTGGCGCGGCCTTCTGCGCCTTGTATAGGGCAGGCTGCCTTTTCTTCACCGCAAAGTACATGGCCAGAAAGGCAACAATTGCGATTCCAAGCACTATGAAATCTGCAGGGTCTGTGCTTGGCCTGAAAAGGATTTGCCTTAGGTAAAAGTTTACATGCAGGCCAATGATTTGAAGCAGTTGGAAAACGACCAGCAGTACCAGGACAAGCTGGGCAAAGACAAGGCTGATAATTCGCCATTCCTTCCTGAGCAATTTCCTGTCAACCTGTTTTACCAAGGCCATAACAGAAAAAGAATGCTTTTGAAGTATAAAAAGTTTGCTTGGGGGCAATTGCAAAGCTTTTTCTAGTAAAAGGAACAATTTGTTTTTATGAACCTAAGAAGAAGGATGATTAGAACAAAAAGAAAACTTGTAAAACTTACCGGGACAAGACAGCCAAGAGAGGACCTGAGAAAGCTGGTTGCTCTCCACACCCTTGAAAACCCAGAGCACGTCCTAAGGATGGCCTCGCCAAAAAAGCTTGCTCTGGAAACAAAGGCTCTGCAGAAAAAGTTTCCTGAGATTGGAAGAAGGGTTGCAAAAAAGCCCGCCGCTGAAAGGATTGCAATGCTGAAAAAGATTGACTCCCTTGGAAAAACAACGGTTGAAAACGGATTGAAAAAAGGGGTTGCCTTGCAGGAAATGCTGAAATACGCCGATGCAAAAAGCCTAGCTGATTTTTTGGGAACGGCAACGTCCGAAATGACCAGGCAGTTAAAACAACTTGGATTGAGCCAAATCATGGCAATGAGATTAAGCCCTTTGATTGAAAGGCACGGTTTTGAAAAAACCGCCGCTTTTGTTGATGGAATAAAGAGACTGGGCCATGATCCGAACAAAGTAAGCATGATAACTTATCTGGATTTTTACCAGACAGGCACACCCGGCATATCATGGACTAAAAAAAAACCAGAAAAACTAAGGATTCTGGCAGAAACCGCGAACGCAGTGATTTTACAGAGGCCGGGCAGAAGAACCCACTTTGTTGATTTCAAAAGATATGGCAAGCCATTGTTTTCAAGAAACTTTAGGTTTTCAAAAGAAAAGAGGGCTGAACTTGTAAGAAAAGGAATTAGCCCATTCAGCTTTGTTGGAAAGACAAAAAGAATTGTTAGCTCAAACATAATAATAAGTCATGGTGAGAGACACGCATTTTACATGGAGGTTCCGGAAATCGCAAGTTTGGTTAAAGAGAGCAATCCCAAGAGGCAGCATCTGAGAAACGCGCTTGCCTACGCAGACATACATCTGTTCCAACCAAAAGAGGGATTGCCGGGAAGAATTCACATCTTTGAACTGCAATCAGACATTGCTGCAAAGCTCGGGCAAGAAAACAGGGAACGCTACAAAAGCTGGCCAGAACTTGAAATTCTTGGCCTAGCCGACTTTGCGACAAAGAACGGATTCGGGGAAATCACGCTATCAAGCCCCCACCTTGTTAGGCAGGTCTGGCCCAGCCTAGGAAAAAGGTTAACTCAGCAACTCTACTATGATTTGCCTAAAAAAATGGGCTTTGAACTGCTCGAAAGCAAGGTTAAACTTACCTACATAGACAGTGCATTTGGCCAACAGCAAAAAGGCAAAAGTGGTGTCTTCTGGTTCATAAAAACAAATGATTTAAAAAAGAGGTTTCCAAAATTCTTCAAATAGAATTATTCCCTAACCATTAAGCCAAATTCCTCGTCAATTTCCTTGGCTGTCTTCTTCATCTTGGCGAAGATTCTGTCAATGTCTTCCTCGATTTCCTCAATTGTTCTAACCATTGAACGGCTTCTTGCAAGGTAGCTTCTGCCATGCCGTACTACCAAACCGCTTCTCTGCAAATTGTTCAAATGGTTTACCACAGAGCCGCGGCTCATTTCAACACATTCTGCAAGCTGGCTGCTTGTCAAAGGCCTGTTTTCCTCGGTTGCCTTGACAACCTCCAAAAAGATTTCGGAAGCAGTCTTATCCCTGTCAATTGGCTCAAAAAAGCCAAGGCTTTTACACAGCCACTCAAACTCCTTTTCCAAAGAGCCGGAAAAAGGCCTCTCAATTCGCCTAATGACAATCTTAAAAGAAGCATGCCTATCATTACCCATAAGAAAGAAAAGAAGAGGAAAAGAATAAAAAGGTTTTGTTCAAGGAATTATGTAAACGTTTAAACAATTTAATCAAATGGTGTTGTAATGGCAAAGGAAAAGAAGGCTGAGGAAAAGCATGGAAAGCATGCTTTGGCGCATAAGGATGCTGAGGAAAAGCATGGAAAGCATGCTTTGGCGCATAAGGATGCTGAAAAAGGGCTGAGGCAAGAGGTTTCCGAATTGAAGGAAACACTGCAACGGCTTCAGGCAGAATTTGAGAACGGCAGGAAGAGGATGGAGAAGGAAAGGCAAATGTTTGCAAATGCGGCAAATGCCGGCCTTGTTAAGAAACTGCTGCCCTTGCTTGACAGCATTGACGCAGCGGAAAGGCATTTGGAGCAGCAGCAGGAAGTTTGCAAGGATGATGCCTTGAAAGGAATTGAGTCAATCAAAAAGCAGCTGCTCGCAGTTCTCAAAGCAGAGGGCCTTGAGGAAATTGAGAGTTTGGACAGTCAATTTGACCCAATGCTGCACGAATGCGTAATGCAGTGCAAGGAAAAGGAAAGGGAAGACGAGGAAATTGTGGAAGAAATCCAGAAAGGTTATTTGTTCAACGGAAAAGCCCTAAGGCATTCAAAGGTAAAGGTGAACAAGAAATGATTTTTTTGAAACCAGGACCGGCGGATTTGCCGGAAGAGTTTGCTCCGGAAAACCCGTTTATCGGAAGATATAAAAAAAAAAGTAAGTGGTGAATATGGTAAATTACAATTGGTTTAACTTTTCGGAAAATAATTCAATAATAAAAATAAAGAAACGCACACAGCCATATTACTTAAAGGGAAAGCAGATAATTGCACGCAAACAAATTTACAGATTGGGTGTGCCAAAGAACAATTTGAAACAATGGAGTGAATTGATTGGATTACATTTAAAACACAGCAAAAAAACGGCTGTTGTTTGCAAAATAAAGGAGATGATATGAATGACAAAAACGATAGGCGTGGACCTTGGGACCAGCAACTCAGCAGCAGCTTTTTTGGAAGCAGGAAAGCCGAGAATTATAGCAAGCGCTGAGGGTGCAAGCGTTTACGGCAAGGCCTTCCCAAGCTATGTGGCATTTACAAAAGACGGACAGATTCTTGTAGGGGAACCGGCCAAAAGGCAGGCCGTAAGCAACCCGGAGAACACCTTTACCGCTTTCAAGAGAAAAATGGGCACTGATTTCAAGTACAAGGCCCAAGGCAAGGAATACACGCCGCCGCAGCTCAGCGCGTTTGTGCTGCAGAAGATAAAGAAGGACGCGGAAGAATTTTTGGGAGAGAAGGTTGAAAAGGCAGTGATTACCGTACCGGCCTACTTTGATGACAACCAAAGGCAGGCAACAAAGGACGCAGGAAAGATCGCAGGCCTTGAAGTCATAAGGATTGTAAACGAGCCAACGGCTGCGTCGCTTGCATATGGCCTTGACAAGAAGGGAAAGGACCAAAAAATCCTTGTGTTTGACTTTGGCGGCGGAACCCTGGACGTAACCATAATGGACTTCGGGGACGGGGTCTTCGAGGTAAAATCAACCTCTGGGGACACCCAACTTGGCGGAACAGATATGGACAATGTTTTGGTTGACTACCTCGCCACAGAATTCAAAAAAGAACAAGGCCTTGATTTGAAAAAGGACCCAATGGCAATTCAGAGGCTTAGGGAAGCAGCCGAAAAGGCAAAGATTGAGCTGTCAACAGTGCTTGAGACAGACATAAACCTGCCGTACATAACTGCCGACAAG
>JAFCBY010000066.1 GCA_017610485.1 Candidatus Falkowiibacteriota bacterium | reverse complement strand
CCCTAGCCCGGTGAACTCGCATGCCTGAATGCTCTTGGTTATGATGTCAAACTGTTTTGTGCAGCTTTTTACAAGAGCGGTGCCCTGCATTACGTTGACCGTGAGCTGGGCCTCCATTGTTCTGGCATTGCTGCTTTCAAGGACAACCTGGACGTTTGCGTCACTGCTGCCTGTCTTGTTTGCCTGGATTTTGGTTATGCCCACGTCGTAGGCTGTGCCTGTCAGCGGCTGCTCTTTGACTGCGGTTCCGCTTGAGCTGCTTGGGCATTCAAAGGGCTTGCTTGATTCAATAAATTCCCTTAGCTTTTGCACCTTTTTCAAAACTTCGATGCTGAACTGTGTTGCATCGCAGTAAATGTAGTCTGGGTTGCCTTCGTCGCAGCTGTCCTCTTCAATCCTGCTCCAGCTCCAGTCAAATTTAACCCTTGGAACTGCGTCCGGCCCTGTAACACCCACAATTGTTCCAAGCGTGCAGTTTGGAATTGGCTTTGTGGCCGTCCTTACAATCAACGGGTCAAATGAGTTGAACTGCAGCCTGAATCTTTCCTTGTGCTCTTTCCTTTCGTTTACTTCAAGGGTGGGGTGTTTGTCTTTCTTTAGCTCATACTCTTTTTTGTATCCGAGCCTTTCGCCGTCAATTCTCAGAACCCTAAAGAACGGGGTTGAGGGGTCTTCCTGCACCACCTTTCCAACGTTCAGGAAGCCGAGTTTTTGCTTTTCTATGCTGAGCCTTGGATCGGACGGCATAGGTATTGTACTGGTTTCCTCCAGGTCCTGCACTATTATGTCTGTTGACTCCTCTTCAACAATCCTGTTTTCCTCCAGGGTTGCGCCTGGCATCAACAGTTTCACGTTCCGGTATCCTAAATCTTTTACAATCGCATTAAAGCTGGTGGTTCCGCTTTCCATGTTATAATAAATCATAACCGCTCCGATTGCCCAGCCCTGCAGGCCCCAGCCCAGGAAAGAGCCCTCGCCCAAAATGCTTTTCCCAATGCCTCCAAACAGGCTGCCAAACAGGTTTCCAAGGCCACCGCCTCCGCTGGACGCAAGCCCTGTTGGGCCAATGGCCGGAATGGATTCGTTTCCTTTGGCAATTAGGGTGGTAGTTGAGATTCCACCGGAGCCAGAACTGCCTGAGCTCCCGCTTTGGCTTCCTGAAGTGCCACTACCACTGCTCCCTGTTCCGCCTCCTCCATTGTCAGGTGCTTCTATTATGCCTGGCGGGTTTGGGTTTTTGCTTCCGCCGTTTGGCGTTTCTGAGCGGTTTTGCTTCCTCTTTTTCCCCTGTGAAGAAGTTCCTGTTGTCTGCTGATGCCATGAAGCCGCCTATTGTGCCGGCGATTAGGCCGAATATCGCACCATCTTCTATGGCGTCTATCAAGTCCCTTTCGTCGAATTTGATGCTGACCGTTATCGGCTTTTCATAGCAGTGGTTTATTATTTCTGCCGTGTCGTAGCCGTCGTATGGGTTGTCGGGATTGTCAAATATGTCAAACTCATACCTGCTTAGTTCAAGGCAGCCTCCTGCGAGAATCCTTGCCCTGATTGTCTTAATCAGCTTGTGCTGCAGCTCATCGCTGCCTTTTGCGTAAACGTTTATTGGGTACTGGCCTGCAACGTTTTTCTCCGCAAGCACTTCAATCTCCTTGCTTGCCGAGTCCCCCAAGGTGAACTTGTCAACGCTTAGGGTTAGCTCCGACACCAGCTTTATCTCATTCTTCGACCCACAGTTTATGGTCTCGATTGTGAATGTATCTGTCTTCTCCGGCTTTATGCGCAGCACTTCCTTGCTGAAGCTCATGCAGTCCGCAATGTTTACCACTGTGAGCTCTGCCGAAATCCTGTTTGAGATTTCCTGCGCGCCCGATTCTGTTGGGTTTTCTGCGCTGAAGGTGATGTCTGCAACCCCTTTGCCGTTCACGCCCGCGTTTGGTGTAAAGGTTAACACTATTGTGATTGTTTCCTCCGGGTTTAGTATGCCCTTGAATTTCTTTGGGTAGCCGGTTCTCACGTCAATTGCGTTGTCTTCGGTTCTAACAGAGAATGTTCCAAGCTGGTTTGTTTCCCATTTTGCCTCTGCTGCAATGTTTCTCAGGGAAATTGCGGTTCCTGAGATGCTGCAGTTGTTTTGGGCTTCGAATTCTATTTCTATTGGCACGCCCTCTGTTGAGGCCTTCCATTCTCTTCTCGTTATCACAAAGCATGCCGGGTCGTCTACCTCGCCGCCTAGGCCAATGCTTATTTTTACCGGCACCTGCTTAACCCATTCGTTTCCAAGAGCCTGAACCGTTATGTCAAGGCTTGCTTCAAGCTGTTTTGCCTGCTTGAGCTTCTTTCCCTTTTCTGTTAGGAAGCTCATCATCACCATTTCCTTCATCTCTGATGCCTTGATGGTTTCGCCCACGTAGCTGTGGAGCTGGTTGTTGACCTTTTCCCTGTCAACCAAGCCGTAGAGCTTTCCGTCGAGCTTAATGCTTTTGATCTTTATGTCAAAGGATGTCTGGTTTTCAACATTGAACATGGACTGGGTTTCAAACTTTATCTTTGAGTTGAGTGCAACGCCGATTGTGGTTGGCTTGACCTTTATGATATCAGGATCAACTTCCAGAATTTTTTCAAAGCTTTCGTAGTCTGGCTTTGTTACCGTCAGCTCTAGCTTTTCGCCTGGCTGCAGGCCTGGAAGCCTCAGCTCCACAAGCCCCTTTGTGTTTGTCTGCCTTTCGGCAACAACCGTTCCAAACCGGTCCTTTACTTTTGCAATCGCGTCCCCTATCTCTGCCCCTGTCTTCTTGTCCTTTACGCTTACTGTGATGCTGTTCTCTATGCCTGATGGCAGCATCTCGGGCGTTATAACAACTAACATTTCCCTGTTCGAGGCAACGTTTATGGGCACGAGCCTGCTGAATTGCAGCCTGTTGTTGCTTCTTATCTCAATTGTCAGTCTCATGGAGCCAGACTTTTCCGGCTTTAGGAATATTTCACCGTTTACCTGGTTGTCTGGCAGCAAATTCCCTATTCCAATCCATTCTGTCCTTCCTCCTACAGCAATGCCTTCTGTCACCTGGTTTTGTGCCCCGAAGATGCTGTAGTTCTGCAGCAGGATGCCGGAACCCGGGCTGCTTATCCTTATCTCCGCGTCCATGTATGAGTTTGTTTCAAATTCCGAGTTGTTGAGAATTGTAAAGCCCAGCTTGTAGGTTCTTGAAACCTTTGCGTCAAAGCCGTCTGTTGCGCTGAATGCGAGCTCGTCCTCCAGGTCTAGGGCGCTTGCGCTGAAGCAGAATTTTTCGTCGCAGATTGTTTCAATGTCGAGCTGGAATATTTCCTGGTTGGTGTAGGCGTACAGGGATTCCTTTCCTGCTATTGACTCTGCCTCCCCAAGTTCCTTGTCAACAGGGTCTCTCTTAAAGTCTCCATCGGTCTCTCCCCACACCCTGTAGGATAGGTTGAGCTGATCCCCTATGTGGGTTGTTTCCTTTATCCTTATTTTTGCGGAAACCTGCATTATGCCTGAGTGCGGTGCCAACCATCTTAAATTCACCCACTTTGCCTCGTCACTTGACAAATGCTGTGAATCGACTGCATAGCCGTTCTCAGGGCTATAGCTTGTGGCCTTGAGTATGTTGACCCTTCCCGGGGCGTTTATAGACTTTATAACTATGTTGTCAAGCTCCATTAAATCGCGCTTTCCTGTCCTGATATGCATTCCCATGCTGTCATAATTCTTGTTTGCTGGAACCCTTATCTCAAACACTGCGTCGTATTCCTGCCCTGGCGCAATGTTTTTTGCGGCCTTTCCGTTCTTGAACATGCCCTTGAACTTGACTTTTACTTCTCCTTGAATGATTTCCCTTTCTAGGACTGCGTTGAACGCCTGGGTTGTGTTTGCCAGCACAGGCTTGACCGTTGAAATAAACGTGGTGTAGCCGTCCCTGCTTGCAATAATGTAAACCTTTTTGTTGGCCCTTACGCTGAGCTCAACCGAGCCATTTAGGTCGTCAACCGGCATTGGGCCATCACCCATAACGTCAAATGTTTGTGCATCCACTATCGCGACCTTTGAGAAGGGCAGCGGGCTTCCATCGTCATCGGAAACGTTTACTCTTACAATTCCGTCGCCTGAGATAAGAACTACGCTCAGCACGGTTTTTTCCGCGCTTCTTTGGATGAAGTGGCCGATATCGCTCCAGCCAGAGCTGCTTGCCTTGAAGCCAAAGGCCATGTAGTCGCCGCTTGGCACCCTGCTGAACTCTGCCTCCCCGTTCAGGTCTGTTACAAGGTCTCCGAAGCCTATTCCAAACCCGTCCTCGTTGTAGAGGCCAACTGTTGCGTTCCTCACAGGGTAGCCGTCCTGGTCCAAAACCCTCACTTTTAACTTTCCGCCGCAGTCGTCCGTAAACGATGTTAGCTCAATCTCCTTTACGGCTTCGCCAATGACTGTGTCGTGCACTATCTTGAAGCAGTATGCTTCGTGGTCTATTACAACCGAGTAGCTTGTGTCCCTTGAAACAGGGAACTCCAGGAATTCCTCTTCCTCGCTTGAAACCTTTCTGTCAATCTCCTGGCTGCCAAGTCTTAACAAAACGTCCGCGCCATCAACCAAAGAGCCTGTTCTCTTATCCACTATCCTAAGCTTTATGCTCCCAACAATGTTCCTCTCCAAATCAAGCCTTATTGGTTTCACTGCGGACGTGGAAAGGCTGAAAACATCTGAGGTGGCGGCGGCGTAATCCGTTGTGCCAGAGCTTTTGACAAAATAAGTTCCTGGCCGCCTTTCAAAGATTGCAACTCCTGCCTCGCTCAGGGCAGATTCAACCGGGCCAAGGCCTGAGTCCACTCCGTTGTCCTTGTAGAGGTAAACCGTTACCTCCTCATTTATCAGCTCACCGTTTACGAAGAGTTCAACCCTCACCTTTCCTGTTTCGCCTGATTCCTCTTCCAGGAAAATGGTTTGCTCGTTGTCTACAAGCTCCACAGAGTCCTTAAACACAAATCCTTCGCCCCTTGCCGAGACTATGAGGCCATTGCACCCTGCAGGCGCGGTAACTGTTGCAATTCCGCTCGAAACCTCAAAGCTGTCCGGAGCCTTAACACTGGTGTTTCTGCATGAAAATGTTAACTGCATTGGAACCCTTATTGGCTGGCCGGCGCTGTCCTTCAATGCAATGGTGTAGGTCTTTTCCTCAAGCGACTCCATGCGAATTTCCTTTAAGTAGGTTGACTCAGCGGCCTTAAACATGTCTGTGAAGTCAACGAAGTCGCGTTTTGAAATGGCTACTGTAAAGGTTGTGTCCTTGTCAAAAAAAACGTTTTCTGTCTCCCCTTCCTCGTTGGTCGAGCCTGAGAAAATGTTTTCTTCTTCCACATATATTGTGACGGATGCGTTCTCCACAGGGCTGCCGTCAGCGTCCACTACCTTGAATGACCAGGAGACCCCTGTCGGAAACGAGACCGAGCTCACTATAAGCACTGCCAGAATAAGCACAATTACTGCCAGAAACAGGGCAAAGCTTGGCGCAATTTTGTCAACCCTGTCAACTACGGCGTGCACCGGCAGCTTTGAGTCAACCCTGTCAATTACTGCATACCACTTGTCTTCGAGTTTGTAATACAGCTCTTTCAGCGATTCCAAAGCCATGCAACATCTTTTCCGAGAAGTTTACTGTTTCCAGTTTGCCAAGTATATATTTCTTTTCTTTATATATAAGTCTTTTCCTTAGCAAAATTGCCAGTAAACCCCCTCTGTAAACCAAAGAAAAAGGGAATTGGCTTAATCCAGTTCCTTTTCAAACAGTTCTTCGGTGTTCCACGCAAGATCCGTGCTGTCCTGGCCTGGAACAATGCAAACAATTTCGTCTTTAATCTTGTCAATGTAGCTCTTAATTGTTCCCACGCCGTCCGCACCTGTTGAGTTCAATGAAATGATTCCCTTTCGATGTCCTGCATCCATATTTTCTATTTTGCCAAATGCCATAACTGTCGCGCTGCCTTGGTTGCATATCGACCTTAGCTGGTAGCTTTTTTCAAACGGAAGATAGGCTATTCCTGTGAATTTCTTTTCCGAGCCGTCAATATCTTGGATGAAGCCATGGCGGTCGTCAAGGCCGACCTCGTTGCATAGGGCTTGTGCCTGCTGCTTTGAAAAGCCGCTGTCCTTGAATTCTTTGCTCCCGCTCTTCCAGGCAAACCAGCTTTTGGTTTTGTAATCGCTGTTGGAGAAGTACTTTTCAATCACCGAGCGGTCTTGTCCACCGGACTCAATCAGGTCGTAGACTATTCCCTCTGCCCCTGTTCCCTGCCTATTGTTAAGTGTCAACTGCACCCTTGTCGGCGTTGATGGATTGAACTGAATGGCGTCTTTGGAAATGCTCAAGATGGCCCCTGTGTTGGTTGTCAAGAAGTCCTCGCCATAGTTTAATGAGTAGTCCTTCATTCCGCCGCTTGTATTATCCTCAAGCGTTATTAGAGGGTCGTTGACATGATTTTTGTTGTAGACTACGCCAATTGTCTTATCGTTGCTGTTGCTATAAGTGATTCCATAGCCTTTCCTTTCCGAGCCCTTTCCAAGCTCTCCGTCGAATGGAAGATGGAAGAACATGTTCTTGGCATAGTATTGGCCGTTTGGAGTAATGTCTGCAAGCCCCTTTTCCTTGGTTAGTTGGACGTCTATATCAAAGTCAAAGGGAACCAGCGAATTTTCAATGCCAAATTTGTAGTCCAGCAAAACACCGTACTGGCCCGGCTCCTGCAAAACAATACTGCTATTTTGGCCTGTTTTTTTGCCCCCTAGTTCAAATACCCATCTGCTAAACACGATTTCTTTGACTTCTTCTTCTTCCTTGAATGCGGTTGCAAAGTCTTCAATCAGGCCTCTGCTGTAGCCGTCCTTCACAAGGTAGGCCTCAAACTCTACAACCTTGTTGTAGAAGTCGGCAAAGTTGGTGCCATATCCATATCCTTTCAGCTTATCATTCACCTCTTTGAGGTTGGCTGCTTCGGCCATTACCTTTTGCCCAAGCGGCTCGTCAACCGTTACACTCTCAATGTTCCTGTAGCCGACAACGAATTCCAGGTTTGCGTTGATGATTTTTTTGAGGAATTCTGAAGAAACGTCCAATTTTTGTGGGCTTCCGGAGACCAGTGGGTTAACTCTGTCTACTATACACATAACTGCATTTTCCTTCTTTAGAGCATTAACCAAAAATCCGCTAGTATTCCTTTCCTTACACTCGCTTAAATCCGTGCCTGTGCCGTCAATGAGGTCTAGTTTGGCTTTAAAATTTTCTTGGAATTTCTTGAATTCCTTGAATGTCCAAACATACCTTTCAAGTTCTTCTGAGTATTCTATGCCCAATTGGCCAAACTTTTCCTTTTCTGCTCTTTCAAAGTCTGGCACGGTTTTGTCAAACATTGCAACAATGCTTTCCGCATCTTTTGGTGCGTCTGTCTGCAGCTTGTTTACAGTCTCTTGCATATACTGCAGCAAGACATCCATATTTGCCTTTGTTCCTTCATCCTATAATAGCCTGCTTCTTAACCCATCTGAACAGGTTTTTGCTGTTCCTGTACTTGTCAAGGTCTTTGCTGTCTGTTAGCCCGAATGCCTGCAATAGCACATCCTTGTTTTTCTCATTGCTAGTGGTTCCGATTGAATCCACAACGCCCTTCAGCTCTCTGCCCTTCTTGCTGAGCTCGATTGAGAACTGCACTGCGTCGCAGAACATTTCTTGCCCGCCTTTGTCACAGGTCCACTTTTTGGTGGCATTGTCCTTGCCTGTGCCCTCCCAGGTCCAGTCAAAGGAAAGCTTGTCAAAGCCATAGGTTTTGTAAGCTGGCCCTGTTTCGCCTCCGGCATCGCAGGCCGTTGTTCCTGGTGGTAGTGGGGCTATTATTGTCTTTCCGCAGGTTTTTGGGTCAACGGCTGAGGGGTCCACGCCCTTGTTCAAGACCATCATCTTTACAAGAACCGACACCGGTTTTGTCCCATCCCAGACTGCCGGCCTCTCCACTGTTAACATCACTGTTTTCTCAATCTTTTCGCATTGGACGTTTGGCGACATTCCACTCCTGTCAACCGTCATCTTGACCGACCAGTTTCCTGCAATTATTGGCGCCCAGCATTCTCCCTGCACGGGCTCCAATGTGACCTCTACACCTTTATCACTTCTGAATGTGCTTGGCCCAATGTTTGTTATGCCGTCCTGTGCCCCCGCCGGCGGAATCATTACGGCCTGTGGCTCTGTCTCATAAATGTAGATTTCCCTGTCGGAGAAGAACTGCTGTGGGATAAAGCCCTTTATGAACCCCTCGTTCGTGGTCAGGTCAAAAACCGTTTTGTCAACAACATCCTCTGCCTTGTTCACCATTTTGCCCTTTTCCCTGCACTTCATCATCTTTTCCAGCGAGATTGGCGGCCTTCCTGCCTGGTGGATGCACTCGTCGATCGTATCCCCGATTCCCCACATGTCCTCAAATTCTACCTGGAAGTACTTGTTTGTTGTGCTTCCATAGGGAGTGCTGTAGTTCACAAGGGCTGCGGCGTCCACAAAGACACGGTTGCGTCCCTGGTTCATCATTACTCTTAAACCAAAGAGGCTCTGGAAAGGCGTTTGTGCCATGTACTCGCAGATCATTTTCCTGTAGTTGAGCCTGGGCTTTATCTTGTACTGAACTGTTTGGATTGTCTTGCCCTCACTGTCCCCTTTTGTGAAGGCAGGTGTTGCTATAACCTGGTCAACCATGTCGCACTCGTTTCCATAACTTCCAAGGCCTGGC
>JAFCBY010000065.1 GCA_017610485.1 Candidatus Falkowiibacteriota bacterium | reverse complement strand
TTTCCCTTTGTAACTGCCCTAATGTCAACAAAGTACTTTTCTTCAAGTGCCTCTGCTGCACAAATCTCAAATCCGAGCTTTTCCTTGGCGTAAGCCAGCTGCTGTTCAATGCTTCCTGCCAGAGCCACTTCGCAAATGTCGGGCTTTTTCTTTCCCATATTTGTAAGGGCTGGCTGTGAATGGCACAAAAGCTTCACGTCCAAAATCTTTTTCTTCTCTTTCAACAGGTCTTCAAAGGTCTTTGCCTTCTTTTCCCCTGCCTTCTTTTTGGCCTTTTCCTTTTCAGTTTCTACATTCCCTTTTTTTTTCTTGCCCCTGCTTTTCTTTTTAAAATTTTTGAGCCTTTTTAGAATTGCCTTGTCAACGCTTTCAGCAAAAATGTCTCCCAGTGGGGCTGTGCCATAAGATCCTGCCGGCGCCTTGCCATAGACCCTCACTCCAAAAACTTTCAGTGGCGGGGCTTCAAGTACTGTGGCAGCAACCGCTATCTCGTGCCCCGAAGTCGTGCTTTTGTCGTGCATGTCCTTGCCCAAAACATGGGTCATGCCTGCCTTGTAGGCCAAAAAATTCAGTGGCTTGCTTTTCTCTCCTTCCTTGATTTCAACATCTGGGAAAGAGTTAAATCTAGCCAAATGGGACTTTGATTTTTTTCTCGGATAGTAGGCAAGCGAACCTGCTCTTGGCCTTGCTTTTGATGACATTTTTCACACCTATGTCTTGCATTCTGCACACTCCGGGTTTCTTCCAGCGTTGGCTCTCAACCCACTGAAAACCCCTCTAAAAGCCAATTAGAATCATTGAATTGGCATTTACATCCATTCCGTCCTGAAACAGATGCAGTGTACTCAATAAACTTTTTCCGCTCACGCACAAAAAGTTTGCAAAAACTTGTGGCAATAGAATACTCCTATATGCCACATATATTATACTAATTCTGCCCTAGAAAGCTTTAAAAATGCATTATTTGGTCCCTTTTCCTTTCCTTAATTCAGGGACATCCTGTTCCTGCCTTCCAGTCTGCAATTCTTGAAATTAGAGCGGGCATTGAAATGTTTCCCTGCTCCCACTGCGAAATGTGGTTCAAAAGTGCGGTGGTATCCACACAGATGCTTCCCTGGAACTCGAATGCACGGGTGTGTTGTCGATGTAGTGGGTGTAGGGCTCTCCGCTAGAGGAAGAGATTGGGTAATCTATTGTGCCTCTTCCGTCTGTGAACGTGTACTGCTGGTTGATGTACATGTCAACGGTTTCTTCTATTCCAAACTCTGGCTTTGGCACCCCCAATAGGCAGAACCCATTCGCAGGCGTTTGAGGCATTGCAGAAAAGGTTTGGCCCTCTCGAAGTACAGTCTGTGTCTGTGATGCACGACTCAGCAAAGGCTTGTGGAATTAGTAAAATAATGGCTCCGAGAAATGCCCGTTGCCAATATCTCATAAGCTTCGATTCATTCACCCAATGCATGTTCCAATACAACAGCTGAGCGAATCAGGTGTTATTGCAAGGTTTCCGTCACACAGCTGGCTTGGGCAGTTCACGCCCTGCCTTTCCTTGCAGTTCATTGGAATGCATGTAATGTAATCACATTTTTCGTTTACTCCGCAGGGCACCTCAAGGCAGGCGTTTATGTCACATCCATTTATGCAGCAGGTGGTAGTGTCAAAGGCTGGCACAGTGGCCTTCGGACAGAACTCAAATTCGCTGATTTGACAAATCTCACCCAGTCTTTCTTCACAGCTCTTAAGTTTGCAGTCAGTGCAGCATTCATCACTGTTCTCGGTCTTTATCTTCTCGCCAACGCAGACCTCTGTATCATCGCAAACTTTTCCTCTTGCGTCCTCACACGTTGCAAATGTGCAATAGCCATCCTCATCACACACTCTGTCAAGGCCGCATTCCGTGTTGTTATTACAGGGTTCTTTGCATTCTCCTGTGCAGCAGCTTATGCCAAGCGAATCCCTAAAGTATTCGCCGTCACAAATTTCCTTGCTTGTGCACAGATCAAGTTCCCTGTCGGCGCAGTTCATCTCATAGCATCCGCCGTTTATGCACTTGTAATTTTCTTGGCATTTCACGCCCGCACATGACTTTGTCTTAACACAGGCCTCGTCGCAGCAGACTCCTTTGTCTGAAACCGGCAGGCTTTTGTCAAGGCATACCTCAAACTCCTCGCATAGGTCCTCGTCCAAATCCTCGCATGTTTTGAGCTTGTAGTTACAGGCTTTTGGCGTTCCACTGCAAATGTCTGCTGTAAGCCTGTTTGAGTCAGAGCAATCGCCGTCGCTAGAGCACAGGTCTATGGCCTCACAATCCTTGTCTGTGGCATAAGTGCAGCCTGGCGGGCAGTATCCTTCTTTGGCACCACATTCGATTATTATTCTGTGAGTGCATTCTTTTGGATTGCCGTCGCAGCCGTCCCTTGTGCTCAAAAGGTTGTCGTCGCAGTCCAGGTAACTCCTGCATTTGTTTTCAAGGGGTATAGGGTCATCCTTTGGCTTGATTATGCAATGCACGTTCTTCAGGCTTTCGTCAAGATAAAGCTCGGTCTTTTTGCCACTAACAAGAACCGTAATATACCAGTAGGCCTGCATTTTTATGTTCTTGCCGCAGTCATTTTTGATGTCCTTGGCTGCTATGATTACTGCCTCCTGGCTTAGGTAAAGGGCTGATATAGATGCTTTGGGGTGCTCTTTCAGAATTTCCCTTACCTCCGGCAGATTTCTTGTAGCTGCCTTTACCTCTTCCACGTTTGGCTGCAGGCACCCTGAGAAAACTAGCAATGCAGCCAAAAAAACTGCCAGAAAAACCTTTTTCATTCCACTTTAAATAAAAAGCTTTGAAGAATAAAAAGCTTGCCCTAGCCGCAAACCCAGCTGATGTTGAGTCCATTCAGCTTCGCTGAATGGGCTATGCTCGCTTCGCTCGCCAACCACAAATCAGCCCAGGTTTAGAACAAAAAAAGGATTGAGCGGAGAGCAGCTTCAAAGACTGCCCTCCGGCTCGGGGGCATGTACTGAATTAAATCATTTATTTGAAGTAGCTTATGAAAGAGCTAACGCTGTTCTGCAAGGCAGTTATTGGCTGCTTGAAAACAGTTGCTGTTTTGGCTGTCCTGATTTTTGTTGCCCTGGCCTGCTTTGTTCTAACAGTCTTTTTTGCCCTGACAACTCTTGTCTTCTTTGCTCTAACTGTCTTTCTTGCCTTAACGGCTTTTGTCTTTGTTTGTCTCTTTGTCATTGTTTCACCTCTTTTTTTATTAAAATAGAATTTCTCAAGCTAGCGCTTAAGTATAAGGTATGCTGCTATGCCGACTATGATTATCAGGCCAAGAGCCGCCATGCCCTGCCCTATCACAAAAAAGCCTGTTGAAAGTGCATCAAGCTCTTCCTGGCTTTGCTGCTCAGCAATTTCCTCTTCTTCCTGGACTGTTTTCCCTCCGTTGTCAATTTCTGTCCTTTGGGTTGTGCTGCATCCAAGTGCGTCAATGCTGTAAACAAGGCTTGTTTCCTCCAGCACGGACGAGACGCTTATCCTCTCCGAGATCGTTGAGTAGCGCGGTACCGAAATCAATTTTGGATCAACTGTCAGGCCCGGGCCATACAACCTTACTGTTGCCCTGTCCATTGTCCTGTTGTCAATTGTTATTGGAATAGTTCCACTGTTTTCAATCTCGGCCCTTTGCGGTGCAATAAGTGTGAATTTTATGCAGGTTGGTAAAGGTGTTTCTTCTGCTGGCATAAACACAGGCTCTTTTTCCTCAACCGCTACCGGGATTTCTCCGGCCTGTCCATAAATGCTGCAGCTCTTCCCGTTCTGGAACCTGCCCCTTACTTCAACCTCTGCTTCGTATCTCCCAATTTCGCTGTAGTCAAAGGCCTTCACCCTAACGTTAATGTAAGCGTTGCCAAATGCGTCCACGCGCTTTTCATAGCCTGCTTCCTCTGCGTTTATCTCACCGCTTGAATCGCTTACTTGTACATAGTCAACCAAAAAGTCCAGGTCGGAATCATTCTCAAGGTATATCTTTGACTGCTTGCTTTTTCCTTGCTCAACCCTTATTGTGCTTGCATTGAGGTAGAGCTCGTTGCAGCTTCCGCTTGGCCTTGTATTGGAGTAATTTTCAACGTGGACTGTAAAGTCCTCTTCCCTTGTCCCTGAGTAGCTGCAGTAGTCCCCTGATTTAAACCTGCCCCTTACCTTGACGGTTACCTGGCTTTGCCTGTCCCTGGAAACGGATTCCGATTCAATCTTGACTTCGAAGGATTCCCTGTCGCGGGCATCAACAAAGCCTGGCTGGCTGTGAACCTCTGCGTCAAAAAAGGAGCTGTTCTCCTCCAAGCCAATGTCGTAAACTTCAAAGTCCCTGTTTGACCTGTTGTGAATACTAAAAAGGGCTCTTTCCATGCTGTTCTCATTCAAATGCACATTTCCTACGTCAATCTCAATATCGCCACAATCTCCCTCGCCAGTGCCTCTTTCAACGTCGACCTCGAATTCTGCTTCGCCAATGCTTGAGAAATGGCAGTATAAACCGTCTTCAAACTGGCCCCTTATCCTGACATATGCCTCTCCTTCGCTTCTGCTGTCAAGCCTCGGTGTTTCAATTCTCAGGGTTAGCTCGCCGCTGCCCTCATCTCTGATCTCGTCCGGGTAGTCTTCGAGTTCAATTTCAAAGTCTCCGAAGTCCCGGTAAGCGCGTGCCTCAAGCACGAAAAAGTCTTCATCTGAATCATTGTGTACAGGGAAGTAAAAGTACTCGGTTTCATTTCTCTCCATTTCGATATCCTGCGCGTCAACCCAGATGTCTGAGCAGGAGGCTGCGTTGGCACTGGCCAAGCCTGCCAGAAACAAAACAAACAACATTCCGAGAAATGCAAAATTCTTAGTCATTATAAGAATTGCACCAACACTAGTATTTAAATGTTACTGATTAACCGAATATAGTTAATAATTTGGCCTTTTGGGGCTATTTTGAGGCCGTCCTTTATGCTCTGGCCAGCTCTCATAAGCTCCAAATACGTTATTCCAAAGATGTAAACGCAGATTAGCCCTGTAAAGATGCCTGCAATTATGCCCATTAAAAGGTAGTCAAGCCTTCTTGTAGGCATCTTAAAGCCGCGCCTGAGCATCATCCTTTCATCACCCTTTCACGCAAACCATTGGCTTGACCTTCACAACCTTTCTTGTTATTCCTGCGTTGTGCATTACATCAACCACATCAGTTACGTCCTTGTAGGCCTTTGGAGCCTCCTCCGCAATTCCTTTCCAGCCGTGTGCCTTAATTATAATTCCCTCCTTAGCTAGCTCTTTCACTATTTCTTCCCCTCTCCATTGCTTTGTTGCCTGCACTCTGCTCATTGTCCTGCCTGCGCCATGTATTGTGCTTCCAAATGTTTCCTGCATTGCTTTCTCTGTTCCGGCCAAAATATAGGAGCATGTTCCCATAGTTCCGCCAACAAGAACTGGCTGGCCAACGGCCCTATACTTTTCTGGCACTTCTTCCCTGCCCGGACCAAAACCGCGGGTGCTTCCCTTTCTTTGCACTAAGACCTCTTTCTTCTCCCCGTCAATTTCATGTTTTTCTATCTTTGCGGTATTATGCCCTACATCGTAAAAAGTCTTTATTTCTTTCTCGTCCAAACCAAAAACTTCCGAAAAGGACTGCCTTACAAGATGGCCTATTACCTGCCTGTTTGCAAATGCAGTGTTTATTCCGGCCTTAACAGCCCCAAAATATTTTTGCCCTTCAGGGCTGCCTATTGGGGCGCAAACAAGTTCCCTGTCCCTTATTTTTATATTATATTTTTTAACAGCTTTATCTAGCTTTTCCATATAATCGTTGCCAATTTGGTGTCCTAAAGCCCTGCTCCCACAATGAATCGAAACAATTACCTGGTCTGCACTTAACCCAAACGTCTCTGCTATTTCCTCGTCAAGTATTTCGTCAACGTATTGAACTTCGCAGTAATGGTTTCCGCTTCCCAAGGTTCCAACTTGCTTAAACTGCCTTTGCTTTGCTTTAGTGCTAACGGCTTCCGGCAAGGCTCCTTCAATCTTGCCTTTTTCTTCAATAAACTTCAAATCTTCCTTAAAACCATAACCTTGCTCTACTACATATTCTGCCCCTCTAGCAAGCACTTCATCAATTTGTTCAAAGCCAAGCTTTAGTTTCCCTGTAGAGCCAACACCGGCTGGAACCGTCTTAAAGAGTGAGTCTGCCAATTCAGCCTTCTTTTTCTCAATATCTTCTTTTTTAAGTGAAGTAAGCATTGTGTGGACACCGCAGTTGATGTCAAAGCCAACGCCGCCAAAGGTTATTACCCCCTCTTCTAAATCCATGGCTAATACTGCGCCAATACAAGCGCCGTAGCCTGGATGCACATCGGCAAGTGCTAATGAATACTTTTGTAT